>JAYUYB010000577.1:0-3426 GCA_043752655.1 Chloroflexota bacterium | reverse complement strand
ACCCGCTGCTCCGTTTACTCGTACCATGGTCCCTCAGAAGGAGGGGCCATGAAAACTGACACCGAGGTACAGCTGATGCTCCGCACCCGCACCAAGGGCAAGACCCTCGAACAAGCCGCCGCCCGCGCCGGGATGAGCGTGCCGACCGCCCGCAAATACCTGCGCGCCGCCATCCTCCCCAGTGGTATGCGCCAACCGCGTGACTACCGCACGCGCACGAATCCGTTTCTCGCCGACTGGTCCTGGGTCGAGCAGCAGCTCCAGCGTGACGCGGCGCTCCAGGCCAAAACGCGCTTTACCATCCTCGCGGAGCGCTATCCTGAGCGCTATGCCCCCGGCCAGCTGCGCAGCTTCCAGCGCCACGTCGCCACCTGGCGCGCCCTCCACGGCCCCGACCACGACGTCATCTTTGCACAGATCCACCAGCCCGGCCAACGTGGCCAGTCGGACTTCACCCATATGGATGAGCTGGCGATCACCATCGCTGGGCTGCCCTTCCCGTATCTGCTCTTCCATTTCGTGTTGACCTACTCCAACATCGAAGCCGTCGCCCTCTGCTTCACCGAGCGTTTCGAGACCCTCGCCGAGGGGCTGGAGTTCTGTCTCTGGCAGGTCGGTGGCGTACCGGAACAGCACCGCACCGACAATCTCTCGGCGGCGGTCCAGAGCATCGAGCCCGACGGCCAGCGGCGCTGGACGGACGGCTATCTGGCACTGATGCGCCACTACGGCATGACCCCCTCCACCAACACCGCCGGTGAAGCCCACGAGAACGGTGATGTCGAGCAGGCCCACTACCGCTTCAAGGAGGCGGTCGACCAGGCGCTTCGGGCACGCGGCAGCCGCGACTTCGCCGACCGTGCCAGCTACGTCGCCTGGCTCCAGGAGCTGGCCCGCAAGCGCAACCAGACCCGCCAGCTGCGCTGGACGACCGAACTGGACACCCTGCGTCCCCTGCTCACCAGCCCGCTGCATCCCTGTCGCGAGCTGCCGGTCACCGTCACCCGCTTCAGCACCATCCGCGTGCTGCACAACACCTACTCGGTGCCCTCGCGCTTGATTGGCGTGACCCTGAACGTGCGCGTGCGCGCCGAAACGCTCGAACTCTACGTCGGCAGCACCCTGACGTTGACCCTGCCACGCCTGCACGGGCGCTTTGGCGCCCACATCGACTATCGCCACCTGATCTGGTCGCTCGTGCGCAAGCCCGGCGCCTTCGCCCAGTATCGCTTCCGTGACGAGCTCTTCCCGACAATCGCCTTTCGGGTTGCCTATGACACCCTGGTCGCCCAGCAGCCCAGTCGGGCCGACAAGGAGTACGTGCGGGTGTTGCATCTGGCCGCCGCAACGAGCGAGGTCGATGTGATCGCGGCCTTGAGCCTCTTAGCCGAGAGCGGCACCACGCCCACCTTTGACGCCGTGCGTGAGCTGGTGCGCAGCGCGGAGCCGCCCGCCGTCCCGCAGCTCAGCCGGCCGCAGTTCGATTTTGGGGTCTACGACGCCCTGCTGGAGATGAGGTGTGCCGGTGACTCATCGTCATGAGGATCTGACGCGGCTCCTGCACGCCTTGCAGCTGCACCATACGGTCGCCGAGGTCGATGCCTTAAGTTTGCGAGCGGCCAAAGAGGGCTTGAGCCACGCCGCATTTCTCTACGCCTTCGCCCAGCAGGAGGCGAGCTACCGCGAGCAGCGCCGCGTGGAGCGGCTGCTACGCGACTCGCGCCTGCCGCGCGAGAAGACGATGGCCCAACTTGACCTGGGCTGGTTCGGCCCGGTGCTGGCCCAACAGGTTGAGCGGCTGCACAACGGCGCGTTTGTGCGCCAGGCGGTGAACGTGATTGCCATTGGGAAGCCTGGAACTGGGAAAAGTCATCTCGCTGCGGCCATTGGCCATCAGCTCATCCGTCAGGGCCATTCGGTCTACTGGACGAGCACAGCGGCCCTGGTGCAGCAGCTGCTGGCCGCCAAGCGTGACCTGCGGCTGCCGCGCGAGCTGGCCCGGCTGGACCGCTTCGCGTGCGTGATCTTGGACGATATCGGCTATGTGCAGCACAGCCGCGATGAAATGGAGGTGCTGTTCACGTTTCTGGCTGAGCGCTACGAACGGCGCAGCGTGATTTTGACGACGAACCTGGTCTTCTCGGAGTGGGATCGCATCTTCCAGGACCCCATGACGACGATGGCCGCGATTGACCGGGTGGTGCACCACTCCGTAATCCTCGACATGATGGGGCTGGAGAGCTATCGAGCCCGTGCGGCCAGCACCCAGAAAGCCACCGCTGCGACCCCGCCGCCGCCGGCGTCCTGACCACCCGCGAGAGAAAGTTCTCATTGTCACCGGGGTAAAGAATAGCGCGTCGCTTGACACTGCTACAGCGACGGGCTGATGGGCTACCGCATGCCCAACATCGACCGCATCGCCGCCGAGGGCATGCGCTTCACCGATAGCTACGGCCAGCAGAGCTGCACCGCCGGCCGCTCCGCCTTCATCACCGGCCAGAGCCCCTACCGCACCGGCCTCACCAAGGTGGGCATGCCCGGGGCGGACAAGGGCCTCCAGCCCGAGGACCCCACCATCGCCGAGCTGCTCAAGCCCCTCGGCTACGCCACCGGCCAGTTCGGCAAGAACCACCTCGGCGACCGCAACAAGTACCTGCCCACCGCCCGCGGCTTCGACGAGTTCTTCGGCAACCTCTACCATCTCAACGCCGAGGAGGAGCCCGAGCACGTGGACTACCCGCCCGAGGCCGACTTCCCCAACTTCAAGGCCATGTTCGGGCCGCGCGGCATGATCCACTCCTGGGCCAGCGACGAGGACGACGCGACCGAGCACCCGCGCTGGGGCCGCGTCGGCAAGCAGAAGATCGAGGAGCTCGGCCCCCTGACCCGCAAGCGCATGGAGACCTGCGACGACGAGTTCGTCGACGCTGCCCAGGAGTTCGTCAAGCGCGCCCACGCCGATGAGAAGCCCTTCTTCGCCTGGGTCAACACCACCTGGATGCACTTCCGGGTTCACCCGCCGGCCCAAGTGCGCGGCCAGGCCGGGCGCTGGCAGTCTGAGTACCACGACGTGATGATCGAGCACGACAAGCACATGGGCCGCATGCTCGACCTGCTCGACGAGCTGGGCATCGCCGATGACACGATCGTGATGTACTCGACCGATAACGGCCCGCACATGAACACCTGGCCCGACGGTGCCATAACCCCCTTCCGCAACGAGAAGAACTCGAACTGGGAGGGCGGCTTCCGCATCCCGATGCTGGTGCGCTGGCCCGGCAAGATCAAGGCGGGCACGGTCTCCAACGAGATTATCAGCCACGAGGACTGGCTGCCGACCCTGCTCGCGGCGGCCGGCGAGCCGGAGATCGGCGAGAAGCTCAAGGCGGGCCACACGATCGGCGACACCACCTACAAGGTCCACCT
>JAYUYB010000576.1:0-8427 GCA_043752655.1 Chloroflexota bacterium | reverse complement strand
CGGTCGGCGAGGTCGTTGTGCGGGTACCAGTAGCGCCGCCCCACCTGCGCGTACTGCGTCGAGATGGCGGCGAGCTCCTGCCCTGCCGCAAGCGCGACGACAAACGGCGGGCTGACGATCTCCGCGCCGGGCGGCAGCTCGGCGGCGAAGGCCCAGTCGTGCAGCCCGCCGGAGAGCGCGAGGCCCGCGCCGCTCGGCTCCAGCCGCACCACCCAGTTGCCAGACCAGGCGACCGCCCCCGCGAGCAGCGAGCGCCCGTCGCGGGTGAGGGCGAACCAGGGGAGGTGGCCGAGCGACGAGCGGCCGGAGCGGCTCTCCAGGATCTCGCGCTCCGTCACTGCGGCGCGCTCGGGCTCGAACTCCAGACCCCACGATCCGGTGAAGCTCAGCCGCTCGTAGCTGCCGGCGGGCAGATCGAGGGCGAGCGAGTCGATCCGCGTGACCCGGCGCAGCGCGGAGCCGAGATTGCGCAGCGTCACCCAGCTCTCGATCAGCGCGCTCTCGGCATAGAGCGCCAGGTGGTAGTCGATGGCGAGGCCTGCGTCCGCGTGGCGCAGCGCGACGGTCAGCTCGCGCCGGCCGGTCGGCCCCTCGCGCAGCGTCACGTCGGCCATGGCGAGGCCCGGCGTGCGCCCGTCGATCCGCCGGCCGTCCACCTCGACGGCGAACAGGCCGGAGGAGGGCAGCGCCCATGGCAGGCCAGGCAGGCCGTAGGCTGCGAGGGCTAGCCCGTCGGTCGCCCGAAACACACAGCTGAGTGCGGGCGTGGACAGATCGATCGTCTCAGGCGGCACCGTTGACTCCTGGGTTATACTTGCGGCGCACAGCGAGCGGCAGGAGGGCTATTATAAACTCAAGGCGGTATTCTGGGGGCGCTGCCGCCCTGCACCCCGGCGTCAGGAGGACCACCGCCGGCCCTCCCGACACCCTCCCACGCCGAGGACGCTGCCCCCGGACCCCCACTGGAAACGAGCATTCCGGTGCGGATGCCGGTGCTATCATGCCCGCGCCGGGGTCGGGGAAGCTGGGCTAGAAGCGAATCAATACCGCCGGGCAGCCGGGCCGCCGAACCAGAGCCGGACCGTTTGGACCACGAACGGCGCGAACGGGTGCGAAGGACGCGAACGCTGGGTCCACAACAAGTGTCCACGCTCGTTGGCGGTCCGAGGCATGCAGCGGCACGCGCCCGGTCGCTGGAGGCCATCCACTTTGGGGGTTAAGGGGGCAGCGCCACCTTACGCAGGGGAGTCCAGAGGGGACCGGCGGCGGTTCCTTCTGGGCCGGGGGTGGCGGGGGCGGCAGCGCCCCGCCCGCGAGCCACGAAGAAGCAAGGAGCGTAAATGATGCGGATCGACGCGGTTGACTTGTACTATCTCTCGATGCCAGAGGTGCTGGACGTGGGCGACGGCAGCCAGGACGCGCTGCTTGTGCGTGTGCAGGCCGGCGAGCATGTCGGCTGGGGCGAGTGCGAGGCGGCGCCACTCGTCTCGATCGCCAGCTTTGTCTGCCCGATGTCGCACAGCGCGTGCAAGCCCGTGCGCGACTCGGTGCTCGGCCAGCGGCTCGACGGCCCCGCAGACATCCGCCGCATTGGCGATCTGGTGCGCGCGCAGAGCCTGGATCTGCTCCAGGCCGACCACACGCTCTCCGGGATCGACATAGCGCTCTGGGATCTGCTCGGGCGCCGCCTCGGCGAGCCGGTCTACCGCCTGCTCGGCGACCAGCGCGCAACGCCGAAGCTGCCCTACGCCTCGCAGCTGTTTGGGGCCACCCCGGAGGAGACGCTGCTGAAGGCGCGGGGCGTGCGGGCGCTCGGCTACCGTGCGTCGAAGTTCGGCTGGGGGCCGTACGGACGCGGCACGCCCGCAGAGGACGCGGCGCAGCTCTTCGCCGCCCGCGAGGGCCTTGGCGAGGACGGGGTGCTGCTCGTGGATGCCGGCACTGTCTGGCTGGACGACGTGGAGGCGGCGCGACAGCGCATCGACGCGCTGCGGGCCTGCCGGGTGGTGTGGCTGGAGGAGCCGTTTATCACCGGCGCCCTGAGCGCGTATCGGCGCCTGGCCGCGCTCGCAGCGCCAACCCGGCTCGCCGCAGGCGAGGGCTGCCACACGTTCCACATGGCCGAGCAGCTGCTCGACTACGCCGACCTGGGCTACATCCAGATCGACGCCGGGCGGATCGGCGGGATCTCAGAGGCGCGCAAGGTTGTCGAGGCGGCCCGCGTGCGCGGCGTTACTTATGTCAATCACACCTTCACCTCGCACTTAGCGCTCAGCGCCTCGCTGCAGCCCTTCGCCGCGAGCGAGGCCGACGCGATCTGCGAGTACCCGGTGGAGCCGTGCCAGCTTGCGCTGGACATCACCGTCGAGCATATCGTGCCAGACGCCGAGGGGCGCGTTCACCTGCCGGACGGGCCGGGCCTTGGGGTGACGCCGAACCTGGCCGGGATCGCGCCCTACCTGGTGGATGTGGAGATCCGCGTGCACGGCAAGACGCTCTACCGCACGCCCGCACTCTGAGGCGACGCTCTGGGCGTGCTACAGACGCCAAACGCGGCACAAGAAAAGTGCGCTATGCTGGCGAGAAGCAGATCGTTTTGGCGAAAGGACCTTGTTGTGACCCAGCTGTCATGGGGCATCCTCGGCACCGGCAGTATCGCGCGCACCTTCGCGCAGGCGCTGAGCTCCTCCGACGCAGGCCGCCTGGCCGCAGTGGCCAGCCGAACTCAAGCCGCAGCCGACCAGTTCGGCGACACATTCGGCGTGGCGCGCCGTCACGGCTCCTACGCAGCGCTCCTCGCCGATGAGCAGGTGGCGGCGGTGTACATCGCAGTGCCCCACCCATTGCACGCCGAGTGGGCCATGCGCGCCGCCGAGGCCGGCAAGCACATCCTCTGCGAGAAGCCGCTCGGGCTCAACCACGCCGAGGCGATGACGGTCGTCGAGGCCGCGCGCCGCCACGGGGTCTTCCTGATGGAGGCCTACATGTACCGCTGCCACCCGCAGATAGCCCGCCTCGTTCAGCTGATCGGCGCGGGCGTGATCGGCGAGGTGCGCGCGATCCAGGTCGCCTTCAGCTTCGACAGCCCCTACGAGCTGTCCGGCCGCCTGCTCAGCCAAGCGCTCGGCGGCGGCGGTATCCTCGATGTCGGCGGCTACCCGGTGTCGTTTGCCCGGCTCGTCGCCGGGGCGGCGCATGGGCTGCCCTTCGCAGATCCAACCGAGGTAGTCGCCCTTGGCCAGATTGGGGCGGAGAGCCGGGTCGACGAGTGGAGCGCCGCCATCCTGCGCTTCCCTGGCGGCATCATCGCCCAGGTTGCCACCGGCGTGCGCCTGCAGATGGTGCGCGACGCGCGGATCTACGGCAGCGCTGGCAGCCTTTTCCTGCCCGAGCCCTTCGTCCCCGCCGCCGACCAGCCCGCGCGGATCGTGCTCCAGCGCAACGATGGCTCCCCGCCCGAAGTGATGCTCACCGCGCCCGCCAACAGCTACGCCCTGGAGGCGCTGGCCGTCGCCGCCCACCTGGCGGACGGCCAGGCGCCAGCCATGCCCTGGGACGACAGCCTGGGCACCATGCAGACCCTCGACCGCTGGCGCGCCGCGATCGGCCTGGTCTACGACGCCGAGCGCCCCGACGCGCCCGCGCAGCGCCGCCCGATCGGCGGGCTCCCGCTCGCCATCCGCCCCGACGCGCCCATGCGCTACGGCCACATCCCCGGCCTCGACAAGCCCGTATCGCGGCTGGTGATGGGCGTGGACAACCAGATCACCATGCCCCACGCCGCAGCGATGTTCGACGACTTCTTCGCCCAGGGCGGCACCTGCTTCGACACCGCCTACATCTACGCCGGCGGGCTGTGCGAGCGCCTGCTCGGCCAGTGGGTGCGCAACCGCAGCCTGCGCGAGCAGGTCGTCATCCTCGACAAGGGCGCACACACGCCCTTCTGCACCCCCGAGCACCTCACGTCCCAGCTCCACGAGAGCCTGGCGCGGCTACAAACCGACTACGTCGACATCTATATGCTGCACCGCGACAACCCGGCGATCCCGGTTGAGGACTTCATCGACGAGCTGAACGCGCACCGGCGCGCCGGGCGCGTGCGCGTCTTCGGGGCCTCGAACTGGTCGATCGAGCGCTTCGCGGCGGCAAACGCCTACGCTGCGGCGAGCGGGCAGCAGGGCTTTACCGCCCTGAGCAACAACTTCAGCCTCGCCCGCATGGTCGACCCGGTCTGGGCGGGCTGTATCGCCGCCTCCGACCCAGCCTCACGCGCGTGGCTCACCCAGACGCAGACGCCGCTGCTGCCATGGTCGAGCCAGGCCCGTGGCTTCTTTACGGGCCGGGCAAACCCCGACGACCGCTCCGACCCCGAGCTGGCCCGCTGCTGGTACAGCGAGGATAACTTTCGGCGGCTTGGGCGGGTGAACACGCTGGCCGGTGAGCGCGGCGCCGCGCCGATTGCCGTAGCCCTGGCCTATGTGCTCGCCCAGCCCTTCCCGACCTTTCCGCTGATCGGCCCGCGCAGCCTGGCAGAGACCCGCAGCTCGCTCGGCGCCCTCGCCGTCACCTTGACGCCGGACGACGTTCGCTGGCTGAACCTGGAGGTGGAGGGCTAAGTAGCACAACGGACGACTGCGGCTGCCTGACGGTCGTCCGTCGTCGGTCGTCCCTCGTCGAGAAACCCGCCGCCACTCACTGGTCTGGCTGGTCTTCCCACAGGTTCTTTGCCCAGAGCTCATCCGGGCAGTCGCTCAGCGCGTCGCCTACCATCAATGGATGGTCAGGAGCTTTGCCGCTTCATCCCTGCGATAGTATTTGGCTAGGACTACGTTATGTCGGCAGGCGGGCGCGTGAACGCACGCCGTGGCGGCGCTTTGCGCCGGGCGCCCGCCTGCGCGGGCGGGTCCGGATGCGTCGGCGCAGGCCGACGCGCGGCCGCAGGCCCGGCCGCTGCGGTTTCAACCGCCGGGCTCTGGCAACCGCGCCCACAATGAAGTGCCAAGCGCGCGACGTTCGCAATAAGACCGCGAAACATATGCTCACGACAGCTTAACGAACTTCGAGCAGTACCGTCACGTTGTCGCCTTCCGCAAGCGTCTCTGCTTTTCGCACGCCTGTATTGATGGGCAGAATGTAGCCGCCATCTTTGGGAAACAATGACGTCTTCCACTCGGTTGTGCCGATCCGAACATGGACAGGAATCATTCCCCAACCGTAGGTCACGGAGCCTGATATGGCTTTCAAGTCGCGACACTGCTTCGCCGGAACGGTGACGAAGTACCACGGGGCAGGGCCTTTCCAAAACCAGATCGTGCCGTTAAACTCAATGTTCATTGGTGCGGCCTATCACATACCTAACAGCAGAGGCGCAAATCGCCAGGAGGCCGCCGCGCTACTTGAACTGCCCGACACGCTCGCCCAGGCGGTGCTCTTGCCCGTTGCCTAATCGCGGCCGGCGCGGCGGTCAAGCTGCTGGCCGGCGGCGGCTACAGCCAGACCAAGGGCGTCTCGCAGGAGAGCGTGTTCGGCAGTTCGTGGTCCAGCGCGCTGGATATGGGCGGCGCGCTAGGGATAGATGGCTAGCGGCCTCACGTCTAACTCGCTCCTAGCGTGCCTCGCTTGGCATGGGCAGCGTGATGATCGACAGAGTTGAGAGCACGTAGGCCACGGCGGCGGCGAGGATCACCGGGGCGAAGCCCCAGCGAATCTGGATCATGCCGCTGATCACGGCGGCGCCGGCCCAGCCGCCGGCCCAGAGCACGCTGATCAGGCTTACGGCGAGACCGCGCTGCGCAGGCGGCGTGTGGCGCATCACCAGGGCGTCCATCTGCGGGAAGCTCGCGGCCACAAAGAGCCCGCGCAGAAAGAAGCCCGCCATAGCCGGCACGAGGGCGGGGATGAGCATGAGCAGCATGGCACCCACCGCGCCCGCGCGCAGCAGCGCAGCACCACGCCGCAGCCCGAGCCGCGCCGTCACGGGGGAGCCGAGCAGCGCGCCGATGCCCATGCCCAGGGCGCCCACGGCCAGCACCGCGCCCACCGTGGCGTCGCCAAGCCCGAACGCCTGGCGGAAGAAGAGGTTCTGGAAGGGCAAGATGAGGCCACCGGCCACACCCAGGCTGAGGCCCGGCAGCGCAAACAGGAGCAGCAGCCGCAGCGGCAGGCGCTCGTCGGAGGTGGCGCCCACGCCCACGGCGCGCGGCTCCTCCACGCGGGGCATGGGGCCGAGCAGCGGGAGCATCGCGGTAAGGCCGAGGCCGATCACGGCGGCGAGCGCCAGCCTGTAGGCCGCCGTGTCCTGGGGGCCCACGCCGAGCAGCCCGCCGGTGAGCGTCGGGAGCACGCCGCCAACTACGCTGCCGAGCAGCCCCACAATTAGCACCGCCGAGGCGTTGAGCCCAAAGACATGCGCGCGCGCGCTGTCATGTGTCACCGAGGTGAGCAGAGGCGTGACGGCGGTGCCCGCCATGAGGTAGGCGGCGCCCAGAATGAACTGGCCCACGATCAGGGCCCAGAGCTCGGTGACGCTCAGCAGCAGCGCCCAGCCGCCGCAGTAGCCCGCGAGGCCGAGCACAATCGAGCGCTGCGGCCCGAGCCGGTCCATCAGCAGGCCCAGCGGGATGCCCACGAGCATGCCGGCGCCGCGCGTAACCGTGGAGAGCAGCCCGGCGGTGTCGGCCGCGTAGCCCATGCTCGCCAGGTAGAAGTTGAACAGGATATCGGCCACGCTCAGGGCCAGGCCGAAGAGCAGGCTGTGCAGCAGAATACGCCACACGGGCGGGCTGAGTCGGGCTGTGCGGTTGGCGCGGGCGACGGTTGAAGCCATAACAGGTTGCTGGGTGTCGTTTGTGTTCGGCAGGATCAATGCACAGGCGCCAGTGTAGCATATGTTTGATTGGTCCAATAGTTGAGCGGGCGCTGGCGCTCGTGCCAACCATTGGCTTCTACCTGCTCGCCGAGCGCCAGATCATCGATGGCTTGAATGCGGGCGCCGTCAAGGGCTAAGCGCTACGCCCTGCCGGCATCGCCGGCGCTACAGTACGCGCCGCTCATGTGTACCTCGTGGGCAACCTTAAGCTCCGCCGCCTCGGAGCCAAGCGGGGTCGGGCGGAAGCTGTCGCTGACCCGCCAGGTGTACTGCTCGCGCTCTGGGTAGGCGCTACGGTGCGCCGCCAGACCCAAGGCGACGAGCCGCATGCGGCGCTCGATCCAGCCCGCATCCCAGGGGCCGTCTTCCAGAATCTCCTCCGCCGGCCGGAACTCGTAGTAGATCGTGCGGCGCAACTGCTTGCCCGCCACCTGAGGAGAGCCGTGTACTACCATCACATTGTGCAGCAGCACGTCGCCGGGCTGCATCTCGACCTCGATCGCGTCGGGGTGGTCCCAGCCATAGGCATCCGCGAGCGCGCAGATGTCCTGGCGCATGGTGTGGGTGCCAGGGATCACCCGGAGCGCACCGGCGCCACGCAGCGAGGGGTCGAGGTACAGATCGAAGTTAAAGATGCGGTAGTTGCGCGTCGGCTGCACCGCGTCCTGATGCCACGGGATCTTTTCGCCGTCGCCCGCCTGCTTGAAGACCAGCGACTCGTAGGTGGGCACGAAGTTTGGGCCGCAGAGGCTCTCGGCCACCGCGAGCAGCTGCGGAGCGCCGAGCAGCTCTAGCGAGGCTGCCTGCCCCTTGTTGTGAAGGTAGTTCACCCGAAACAGCGCCGGGCCGCCGGGGCGCTGCGCAAAGTTGTAGTCGTCGCCGGCGGTGGCGGGCGCGTGGCGCAGCCCATCGGCGATCCAGGCCTGGCCGGCAGCCTGCAGGCGGGCGAGCAGCTCGGCCGGAACCCAGTCGCGCAGCACAAGGTAGCCGTTCGCATCAAAGAAGCGGATCTGGTCGTCGGTCAGATGGTACGCTGTACGCTCGGCTGCGTTCATCGGCGTCTCACGGGCGGCCTCTGGCTGTGGCATCATACTCCCGCTCCTGCGATATAAGGACGGTGGATTCAGCTCCACCGCGATGCCACGACTCTAGCAGGTGGATGTGATAGAATCGTGCCGCAGTATCGGGTTTTTCTACCGGATCCTCAGGTGAAACAGATCAACTCGCCGGCCGTGCTGAGTGACGCGAGCTTCGGGCTGGCGGCATGGTGTGGACAGCCGCTCAGCATGGGTGCGGCGCATCGCCACAACGACATCGAGCTCAACTACCTGGCAGGCGGCGCCTGTAGCTACCGCTTCGGTGACCAGCAGCTCGCCCTGGCCGCAGGCGATCTCTGTCTCTTCTGGGCGGCCCGCCCACACCAGCTCCTGGCTGATGCCGAGGCACCGCTGCTGCACTGGGTGACCGTGCCGCTGGCCCTGTTCCTTAGTTGGCGCCTGCCGGGGCGGCTGAGCGAGCCGATCCTTAAGGGCACGCCGCTCACCTGCCGGCCCATGTCC
>JAYUYB010000575.1:0-3431 GCA_043752655.1 Chloroflexota bacterium | reverse complement strand
CCGGCGTGCGCCACCAGTTCTCCAGCGCCACCAATATCCTACTCTCCCGCTACAGCATCGAGCGCCTGCGCGCCTTCGACCAGGAGGTCGGCGGGCACGCCGAGCTGCACCAGATCGGCTACCTCTTCCTCGTGAACGACGAGCCTACCTGGGCTCAGTATCAGCGCAACGTCGCCCTCCAGCGCCAGCTCGGCGTGCGCGTCGATCTGCTCACCCCCGAGGAGGCCGCCCGCTTCGTGCCCGGCATGCGCCGCGACGATCTGCTCGGCGCTACCTTTGGCCCCGACGACGGCTACTGCGATCCCTATGGCATCGCGCTCGGCTACCTGCGCGCCGCCCAGGCGATGGGCGTGCGCCTCCAGCGCGCCAGCCCCGTCACTGCCTTCGCCCACGCCGACGGTGTGATCCGAGGCGTCGAGACAACCCAGGGCTCGGTGAGCTGTGAGACAGTCGTCAACAGCGCTGGCCCCGCCGCCGGTGCCGTGGCCGCCCTCGCCGGCCTCGACCTGCCCGTGCTCCCCTATCGCCGCAACATCTACATGACCACGCCCTTCCTCCAAATCCCCGGCCCTATCCCGCTTACGATCGATGTGGCCAGCGGCTTCTTTATGCGCAAAGAGGGCGCCAGCATCCTGATGGGCAAGTCGAACTCCGCTGAGCCCAGCAGCTACAACCAGACGGTGGATTGGGAGTGGCTCGACGCGGTGCTCGACTCCGGCCTCCACCGCTTCCCTATCCTGGAGCAGGCTGGCCTCGCCGAGAGCCAGTGCTGGGCCGGGCTCTACGAGATCACCCCCGACCATAACCCGATCCTTGGGCGCCACCCCGCACTCTCCGGCTACATCGACGCCAGCGGCTTCAGCGGGCACGGCATTATGCACGCCCCCGCCACCGGCCTCCTGATCGCCGAGGAGATCCTCGACGGCCGCGCTCACAGCATCAACATCGACGAGCTGCGCATCACGCGCTTCGCCGCCGGCAACGCTCCAACCGAGAAGAATATCATCTAGCAGAAGTATGGGCGCCCCTCGTGGGCGCCTCGCCCATCTTTACTTAGTACCCACATGACTACCCGCTCGCTCCAAGAGCTCTTCGTGGACAGGCTAAAACAACTGGAGCGCTTCCGCAAGAGCCTTGAGGGGGCGAGCGGCCGCAGGATCATCCTCATTACCGCCGGCCCAGGTATGGGGAAGTCCTGGCTACTCCGCCGCTTCGCACAGGAGGCCATTAGCCGCAACGCTCGCTCCGTGCTGGTGGATTTTAGCGACGGCCAGGCCTACGATGTGCTCACGCTGGTGCGCCGCTTCCGCGATGCCCTTGGCCCCGAGCAGTTTAACCGCCTCACCGCCGCTATCAACGAGGCTACCTCGCCCCGCCTCGTGCTCAGCGACGGCGGCGCCCCCGCCTCCGCCAGCGTCGATCTTAGCGGCGCCCAGGCCGGCGATGTGACGATTGGCGATGTCGCTGGCCGCAGTATTATCAAAGACAATTTCTTTATCGTTCAGACCGATAACCCCCTGCTGCTCCAGGCGATCGAGGATCGCGTGACGCAGGCTTTCTTCGAGTGTCTGGCCGCCCTGGTGGCCACCACGACAGTGCTGTTTCTCTTCGATAGCTACGAGCGCAGCTCCCAGGAGGGCGAGCGCTGGGTGCCGAATGCAGCCGACCGCTGGATCCAGCGCGAGCTGCTCGCCCGTATCCGCGACGGCAAGCTGCCTAACAGCGTGGTGGTGCTCGCCGGCCGCCGCCTCCCCACGTTCGACGCCGAGTGGGCCGAGGTGGTCGGCAAGCTCGATCTGGAATTCTTTACGGTCGCAGATGTGGCACAATATCTGCGTGAGAACCGTGGCCTCACCACGCTCACCGACACCGAGCTCCAGACGCTCTTCACCGCCATCCAGGGCAACCCGCAGCTGCTCGGTATTATCGGCGACAATCTGGAGCAGGCCCAGCGCCCCGCCGCCGACGACGATTGGTGATCCGGAGACAAGGAGACAAGGAGACAAGGAGACAGCTCCTCCATGCCGTCAGGCGCTCCTTGTCTCCTTGTCGCCCGAGCGAGCGCAGCGAGCGATTCTCCTGTATCCGGCGCGAGTGAAACGAGCCAAGCCCATGCCCAACGATCTACATAGCTACATCACAAGCATGGCCGGCGCCGCCCGCAGCAAGAGCGGCGATGAGCTGCTGGTCTTCACCGTCGAGCAGGTGCTGGCTGGGGTTGGCCCGCGCCAGGCCGACGTGCTGCGCAAGGTGGCCGTGCCCCGCTGGGTGGACGCCAGCGTCCTGCGCGCGCTGCGCGAGAGCGATGAGGGTAACCAGCGCGTGCTCGATCTGCTGCGCGAGTATAGCTTTGTGCGCGATCTCGGCGATGGTCGCCTTGCCTACCACGACGAGGTGCGCAAGGCGTTCCTCGACGAGTGGAGCCGCGAGCGCCCCGATGAGCTGCTGCAGCTCCACCGCCGCCTCTACCAGCACTTCAGCCAGCGCACCACCCCCCCCGGCTCTGCCGCCAAGGCCATGCCGCTCATGCTCGACAGCAGCCTGCTGAGTGTGGTGCCCCTGAGCGCCCAGGCCGACCTGCTACGCCGCGAGGCGATCTACCACATGATGTTTGTGGATGCCGGGCGCGGCCTCGTCGAGCTACGTGCCAGCTTTGACTATCTGGAGGACGGCCACCGCCTGGCCGAGGCCGAGCTGCTGCTTCAGATGGCCGGCGAGACCCCGCTTGGCCCGCGCGAGCGCCGCTGGGTGCAGTACATGCGTGCTCGCGCGCTCCAGGCTTCGCTAAGCCTGGAGGCCGCCAACGAGCAGCTCGAGGCCCTGCGCACGCGTGGCGATATCGAGCCCGACCTGCTGGCCGAGGTGAACCGCACCCAGGCCGAGATCTTCGCCGAGATCGGCCAGTGGGCCAGGGCCACCGAGCTCTATCGCCAGAGCATCGCCCACTTTGTTCGCGTCGGCAATCAGCGCGCCGCCGCCGAGACTATGCTGCTGCTCGGCGAGGCCTACCAGGGCCTTGGCGTTAGCACCGGCAGCTGGCAAACGCCGATCAGCTTCGGCAACCCGCTGCTGCGCGCCGCCCACCAGCTCTGGATCTGGCTGATCGGCCTGCCCTTCCTGATCGCTATCCTGCTGCTCGGGCCGCAGAACCGTCTGCTCCCGCGCGCCGAGCACTGCGCCCGCTACCAGAACTGGCTGCTGATCCGGCTCTACAACACCTCGCGCACATGGTACATGCAGGCCCGCGACGCCTTCCGCCACCTTGGCGACGCCGCCGGTACGCTGCGCGCCGAGCAGCGCCTCGCCGATATTCTGCTGCTCTACGGCTACCATCAGGAGGCCCGCGCCGCCATCGAGGGCCTGCTGCGCCGCCCCGAGGCCCGCGACCCCTACCGCAAAGCCTGGCTCCAGCGCTCGCTCGCCGAGTGCCA
>JAYUYB010000574.1:0-3431 GCA_043752655.1 Chloroflexota bacterium | reverse complement strand
CCTACGAGTGGGCCGCCCAGCGCAGCGGCGAGCTGCGTCCGCTCGAAGACGCCGCCCTGCGGCGTCTGATCGCCAACAAGACCAAGCTCATTCTTGTGAGCACCGATATGCAGGGCACGCTGCTGGCCTTCGATCTGCGTGAGCCGCTGCGGGCCGCCGGCTATAACCTTGACCCTAACGGCCAGGTGTTTGGCGGGCGCGACTATGTGCTGCTCGGCTATCGCCCCGGCGGCGAGCTGGCGCTGCGCAGCCTGGCACAAGATCTGCGCGGCGAGCTGGCCTCCGACTTCGAGGGCCGCGATGCGACCAAGGGCTTGCTGGCGACCAACCTGGACGGGACGCCGCGCATCAGTGGGCTCCAGGATCTTAGCCTGATCCTGGTGCTGGCCGACCAGCCTCAGGATGTGCAGGCCTGGATGGAGCAGATCAGGAGTGCCGCGCGCGATGTGCCGATCGCCTTTGTGCTGCCCGAAGAGACGCAGCCGGTGGCGCAGCCGTACTTGCGCCTGCCGGGGGTCTACCATGTGTCGGGGCAGCAGGGCGCCCTGGCGCTGCTCGCCGCACAGGGTCTGGCTGAGCCGGGCGTGATCGCGCGGGCTTCCGGCGCGCTCTGGTACGCGGTGCTCATCTTCCTTGTGCTGCTGCTGCTGGGGGCGCTTGTGGCTACAGCGACACGTTCGCGCTCCAGAGGAGGTTCGGCGTGAGCCTCGAAGCCCTGATCGGCGGCCTGATTGCGGTTCTGCTCACGCTGCTGGTGTTCAGCCGGCTGCTTGGCGACAACCCGGCCTTCCGCGTGGTGCAGTACCTCTTTGTGGGCACCTCGCTTGGCTACGCCTTTGTGGTGGTCTACCACCAGGTGCTGCGGCCGAACGCCATGGTGATGGCCGGAAGCCTTGCGAATCCCGCGCAGCTTGCGTTCCTGCTTGTGCCCTGGGTGCTTGGGCTGCTGCTGCTCGCACGGCTCACCCGGCGCCAGCAGCTCTCGTGGGTCGCCAACGTTCCGCTGGCCTTGCTGTTCGGCATCGGCACGGCCCTAGCCGTGGGCGGCGCGCTCAAGGGCACCCTGGTGCCGCAGCTGCTCGATAGCGCCACCCCCGTGGGCGGCGGCCCGCTCCAGATCCTGGGGTCGGTGCTGCTTGTGCTGGGCGTGGTGCTCACGCTCTGCTACTTCTACTTCACGGTGCCGCGCACCACGGCGGGCGGGAGCGTGGTGGCGTTCGGGGCGCGGATCGGGCGCTGGCTGCTGATGGTCGCCTTCGGCTTCTTCTTCGCCGGGGCGCTGCTTAGCTACATCACGGCGCTGAACGCGCGCATCGAGTTCATTCTTGCGTGGTTCCGAGCGCCGCTCGGCTAGAGGATCTATGGCAGAGAAACTGGGCGCGCTGCTGGTGGCCGAGATCGGCAGCCTGTTCACGCGGGTGACGCTGATCGACCAGGTGGACGGCGAGAGCCGTATGGTCGGCCACGCGGAGACCACAAGCAGCGTCGAGGCGCCGTACCAGAACGCGCTCTACGGCATTCTGGAGGCGACCGCCCAGATCTCCGAGCTCACCGGACGCCAGCTGATCCGTGACGGCCAGCTGCTGATGCCCCAGAGCGGCGAGCGCGACGGCGTGAATCAGCTTGTGGCCGTCACCAGCGCGGCCGGCACGATGGCCCTGGTGATCACCGCCATCGCGAGCGATGTGTCGGCCCGCAGCGCCACCCACGCTAGCCGCGCCACCTACACCGCGCTGCTTCAGACCGTAACGCTCGACGACGCCGCCGAGCAGGTGGCGCTCGGCCCCGCCGATAGCTCGTGGATCGAACGCCAGGTGGAGACGCTCCTCACGCTGCGGCCCGACGCCGTGCTGATCGCGGGCGGCCTAGAGCGCGGCGCCGTGGATGCTGTGAACCGGCTGGCCCATATTGTGGCCCTTACGGCCCCCAGCAACGGCGTGGATGAGAGCAGCCAGCAGCGCCAGAAGGTGCTTGCGCGCCTCGTGATCTACGCCGGCAACAGCATGGCGCGCGAGCGGGTGGTGGCTGCGCTCTCGGACCGCTCTGAGATCTCGGTGGTAGATAATCTGCGCCCTTCACTGGAGCTAGCCAACCTCGACCCGGCCCGCCAGGAGCTGTCCCGGCTCTACGAGAAGCAAATCCTGCCGCGCCTGCCCGGCATCGCCGCGCTGCGCCGCCTGGGGCGCGCCCCCGTTCGCACCGTCTGCGATGTCGAGGGCCTGATGACGCGCTTCTTGGCCGAGCGCACCGGGCGCCGCGTGCTCACCGCCGATGTAGGCGCGAGCGCCACGGCCCTCTTCTACGCCGCCCCCGGCCGCTACCACCCCGCCGTGCTCGGCACTACCGGCGTGGTCTACGGCCTCACGGAGCTGCTGGCGACAGTGGGCGCCCGTGGGATCAGGCGCTGGCTGCCCTTCGCCATCGGCGAGCGGGCGCTCACCGAGCGGCTGCTGAACCGGGTGCTGCGCCCGCAGACCCTGCCGGCCGACCGCGAGGATCTCTACATCGAGCACGCCCTCACCCGCGAGGCATTGCGAGCCGGCTACAAGGCGCTGCGCGACGAGGCCGACGTAGGCGACTACGACTGGCTCATAGCCTGCGGCGGAACGCTCGCCCACGCGCCGCAGCCCGGCCTGGCGCTACTGACGATCCTGGACGGCCTGGAGCCCGCCGGCGCCAACGATCAGCCTATCTTCGATGTCTACCTCGACGTGCTCGGGCTGCTGCCGGTGGGTGGCGCGCTCGCCTCGCTGGACCCAGACGCCGCTGTGACGGTGGTGGACCGCGATCTGCTGCGCAACATGCCGCTGGCGAGCGTAGTGGTGCCGCACGGTGAGGGCCGCCCCGGCGAGCTGGCCCTGGAGGTGGAGCTGAGCGTAGTTGGCGGCGGCAGCGAGCGACGCAGCGTGCGCCACGGCGAGATCTTGCGTCTCCCGCTTGCGCAGGGGCGCTTTGGGCGGCTCACGCTGCGCCCGGTGGGCGGCGTGCGGATCGGCGCTGCCGCGCCTGGTGAGGCGGTCTCGTCGGAGGGCGGCGATGTGGCGGGGAGTGCGCTGGGCGTGGTGATCGACGCGCGCGGTCGGCCGCTCGTGCTGCCAAGCGACGCGTATCAGCGACGGGCGCGCATCTGGGAGTGGCTCGTGGCCCTCGGCGCAGAGCGCGGCGCGAGCCCGTATCTCGATAAAGAGGTCGTCTCGGAGCCGATCTCGGAGCCGATCGAGGCCGCAGCCCTTGCGGGGGAGGTGGTCGTCGAGGCGCCTGCTCCGAGCGCCACGGCGGGCCGACGCATCTCGCTGGAGGAGCTGAAGGCCGAGGAGACGCGCAAGGCGGCGCTGTCGCCAGAGGGGCCAGTCGGCGACCTCGACGCGCTGCGGCAGACGGTAGAGGCGCCCAAGCGACGCGGGCTGTTCGGGCGGCGGAAGTAGAGTAGG
>JAYUYB010000573.1:0-8443 GCA_043752655.1 Chloroflexota bacterium | reverse complement strand
CCCTAGCGCCCGCGATTGCGGTTGCGCAGGAAGGGCGGGATGTCGAGGTCGTCGCCGTTGTTGAAGCTAGGCGCCACGCGGGGCTGGCTCTGGGGCTGCGGCTGCACGGTGGCCGGCTGGGGCTGCGGCGCCTGGCGCTGCGCCGGGGCCTGCTGGGGGTGGAGCGCCGTGCTGTGGCCCGCGCTGGTGCCCGCCGTCGGGAACGAGCGCGTGCGCTGCACGTTGGTGCTGGAGCGGTTGAGGTCGAAGCCGGTGGCGATCAGCGTGATCTTCACCTCGCCGGGCGCGAAGTTCGGGTCGATCACCGCGCCCACCATGATGTGTGCGTCCGGATCAACCTGCCGGGACACGATGTCGGCGGCCTCGTACACCTCCAGGATGCCCAGATCCTCGCCGCCCGTCACGTTGAAGAGCACGCCGCGCGCGCCGTCGATGCTCACCTCCAGCAGCGGGCTGGCGATGGCCTGATTCACCGCGTCGACCATGCGGCTGTCGCCACGGCCGTGGCCGATCGCCATCAGGGCCGAGCCCTGCTGGGCCATAATCGTCTTCACGTCGGCGAAGTCCAGGTTGATCAGGCCGCGCTGCGTGATCAGATCAGAGATGCCCTGGATGCCCTGGCGCAGCACGTTGTCGGCCATCTCGAAGGCCTGCGTGAAGGTGGTGTTCTTGCTGGCCGTCTGGAGCAGGCGGTCGTTGGGGATGACGATCAGCGTGTCCACCACGGGGCGCAGCTGCTCGATGCCCTGTTCGGCCAGCTTGCGGCGGTGGTTGCCCTCAAAGGTGAAGGGCCGCGTAACCACGCCCACCGTGAGCGCGCCAAGGTCGTGGGCCACGCCGGCGATGATCGGCGAGGCGCCTGTGCCGGTGCCGCCGCCCATGCCCGCAGCCACGAAGACCATATCGGAGCCCTTGAGTTGCTCGTAGATATCTTCCTGGTTCTCCTCGGCGGCCTTCTGGCCGATCACCGGGTTGCCGCCGGAGCCCAGGCCGCGGGTGAGCTTGTCGCCGATACGGACGCGGGTGGGCGCCAGCGAGTGCATCAGGGCCTGCACGTCGGTGTTGATGGTAAAGAACTCGACGCCCTTAACGCCGTCGGCGATCATGCGATCCACGGCGTTCGAGCCGCCGCCGCCCACACCCACCACCTTGATTTGCGCGAAATCCTCGAGCGTGAAGCCGTTGTTTGAGCGGTCAACCATGGTCGCCTCCTAAGCTTACGGTAGAAACTCTCGCAGCCAGCCTTTAAAGCGTTCGTAGACACTGCCCCACCCTGGGCGCTCATCGTTCCGATGGGTGGGTCCGAGCATCGACAGCCCGTGACGGGAACCCCAGCGCAGCAAACCAACGCCGGTGGTATACGAGGGGCTATCGAGCGTGTCGGCCAGGCCGCTCAGATCGGTTGGCAGACCGATCCGCACCGGCATCCCTAGCATGTCGCGCATCAGCTCGTCGAGGCGGCCTAGCTGTGCCCCCCCGCCGGTAAGGACGATCCCCGCTGGGAGCAGGCCCTCGTACCCGCTGCGCTTGATCTCGTTGTATATAAGCTCCACCACCTGCTCGGCGCGGGCCTGAAGAACCTCGTTGAGCAGGTGCCGGCTGATCTTCTGTTTCTCGCCAACCGTCAGAGTCTCGGTCTCGATCTGGTCGCTCTCGTCGCCCTCCGCTGGCGGGTCGCCCGCGATGGCGCTGCCGTAGCGCAGCTTGAGGTACTCGGCGGTGTTGTGGGGCGTGTGCAGCACGTAGGTAAGATCGTTGGTAAAGTGATGGCCGCCCACCGAGATCACGCTGGTATGCCAGACCCCGCCCTGCACAAAGATGGCGATGTCGGTGGTGCCGCCGCCCATGTCTACCAGCATCACGCCGCGATCCTTATCGTCGGCGGTGAGGCAGCCCTCGCCCGAGGCAAGTGGCTGAAGCACCAGGTCGTCGATCTCGACGCCCGCCTTCTGGACACTGCGGATCAGGTTCTGGATGGCCATCACCTCGCCGGTGACGATATGCGTCTCCACCTCCAGGCGAAAGCCCGACATGCCGATCGGGTCGCGGATACCCTCGTGGCCGTCCACCACGTAGGCCCGTGGGATCACGTGGATGATCTCGCGCTGGGTGGGGATGGCCACAGCTTGAGCCGCCTCCACGGCGCGGGCCACATCGTTGCGCGTGATCTCGTGGTCGGGGCGCTGCACAGCCACCACGCCCCGGCTGTTGAGCGACGAGATGTGGCGCCCGCTCACCCCCACGAAGGCGGTGCCCACGCGATAGCCGCTCAGGCGCTCGGCCTTCTCCACGCTGGCGCTGATGGCGTTCACGGCGTCGTCGATATTCACGACCACGCCTTTATCCAGGCCCTTGCTGGGCGTCACGCCCACGCCAAGGATATTGAGCTTACCGCTGTCGGAGACCTGGGCCACAATAGTGCAGACTTTGGTCGTCCCGACATCGATCCCGACAATTGTGCGCTGCATAGGCGTTCGTTCTCTGGCTTCTCGCTCGTCCGCGGGGGACCAGCGCGAAGGTGTGGCTAGGGGCAAGCAGCGAGCTTGCCGCTACGGGCTCTCGGGCGGCAGGGGCGTGGTTGGCACGGTGGGCGCGCTGTTCTGGTAGAAAGGGTTGGAGGGGCGCAGGTCGAGATAGGTAAAAGCTGTTTGATCGGCGAGCAGCACCTGGAGCACAGACAGCTTACGCTGGAGCTGCTCGCTCTGGCCGAAGATGATCGTCTGGTTGGCGGAGGAGCGCACATACACGCCGAGGCCGTAGTCCCAGCCGATCAGGGCGGGCGTAAAGCCAAGCTCGATCGGGAGCCGCAGGGCCAGATCCTGGGCCAGCTTCACGGCGTCGAGGTCGATCTGCTCGTTGGGCTCAAGCTGCATGTGCGAGCTGTCGGTGATGACAAGAACGTCGGCGGGGGCGGCTTCCTGCGCAGGGCCAAGGACTTTGCCGGTGCCGTCCACCAGATACTGCACGCCCCCTGCCAGCCAGCGCACCTCGGGCCGCCGCTCCACAATGCGGATGGTGGCCTGATCGGGCAGGGCGAGCTCCAGGCTGGCGGAGGCGACGTAGGCGTTCTCACGCAGGCGCGCCACGGCCTGATCCGCATTGACGAACCAGATCGGCCGCCCAAGCACCCCGGCGAGCTCGGCCACGACCTCGGTGTTGAGCGCGCTGTTGCCCTCCACGCGCACCGCCTGCACGCTGAAGCGCTCGTCGGTGAGCAGGTAGGCGAGGGCGGCGCAGGCAGCGAGGCAGAGCAGCAGGCCCGCCAGGCGCCCGCTGCCGAGCCACGCCAGCAGCGACTGGCGCGCCCCAGGCACGGCCTGCTGTCCAGGGGACGATGCTGGCGGGTGGCCGCGCCGCTGCTGGCGGCGGGCGGCGATGCGCTCACGGGTGTTTGGGGGGTTGTATTCCATAGTGCTGAGTTCCAAGTGCTGAGTTCCAAGTTCCAAGTGCTGAGTGCTGAGTGCCGCACAGCGCTTTTAAGCTTGGAGATGCTTGCGCTCCAGAGCGAGGGCGATTAGGCGGTCGAGCAGGGCGGGGTAGGCGAGCCCGCTGGCGACCCAGAGCTTGGCGTACATGCTGATCGGCGTGAAGCCGGGCATGGTGTTAACCTCGTTGAGCCAGAGGGCGCCGGTCTCCTTGTCGAGCAGGAAATCCACGCGGGCGAGCCCGGCCCCGTCGATGGCGAGGAAGGCCCGCAGCGCCAGCTCGCGCACTTGGGCAGACAGGGCGGCGTCGATCGGCGCGGGGATCAGCGTCTGGGAGGCGCCGTCGAGGTACTTGGCGGCGTAGTCGTACCACTCGCCCGAGGGCACAATCTCGCCGGGCACGCTGGCCTCGGGGGTCTCGTTGCCAAGCACGCTGATCTCGATCTCGCGCGCTGGAATGCCCTGCTCCACCACCATGCGCCGGTCGTAGCGGGCGGCCTCGGCGAAGGCGGCCACGAGGCCCGCCCGATCCTTGGCCTTGCCCACGCCCACGCTGCTGCCCATGTTGGCGGGCTTCACGAAGACCGGGTAGCTGAGGGCGGTCTCGACCCTGGCGTAGACTTCCTCGGCGCCCGCCGCCAGCTCGGCGCGGCGCACCAGCTGCCAGGGCAGCAGCGGGAGCCCGGCAGCGGCGAAGGCCGCCTTCATCAGGGCCTTGTCCATGCCCACGGCGCTTGCGGCCACCCTGCAGCCCACGTAGGGCAGGCCCGCCAGCTCCAGCAGCCCCTGCACGGTGCCGTCCTCGCCCAGGGGGCCGTGGAGCACGGGGAAGACCACATCGGCGGGCGGCAGGATGCGCGCCGGGGTGGGCAGGTTGTCGGCGCCGGTGCGGGCCAGGGTCAGCACGTCCTTAGCCTCGGGGCTGTTGTCCAAGTCTGTGCTGGAGAAGCTTGTGGGGAGCTGGGAATGGTCGGCGGCGGCGATCAGGGCGGCGTGGGCGCCAGGGCCAGCGAGCCAGCGGCCGGCCTTGGTGATCCCGATCGGCAGCAGCTCGTAGCGCTCAGGGTCGAGGCCCGCCATCACGGCGTGCGCCGAGACCAGGGAGACCTCGTGCTCGCCGCTTTGACCGCCAAAGAGCACCGCAACAGTGATTTTCTTCGTCATCTCAGAGCACCCTTACTTCCAGCTCCAGCTCGATCCCAAACTGCGCGTAGACCGTAGCCTGCGCCAGCTCGCTCAGCGCGAGAATCTCGGCGGCCCGTGCCCCGCCCGTATTCACGATGTAGTTGGCGTGGAGCGGGCTGATCAGCGCCGCGCCCAACCGGTGACCCTTGAGGCCAGCCCGCTCGATCAGGCGGCCCGCGCTCTCGCCGGGCGGGTTCTTAAAAACGCTCCCGCACGAGCTGCCCGAGGGCGTCTTGCCCTTGCGCTGCGCCGCAGTGGCCGCCGTGCGCTCCGCCAGCAGCGCCGGGTCGTCGCGGGTAAGGTGGAAGCGGCCGGCCACAATGAGCGGCGGCAGACGGTGGAGATAGCCGATAGCCGATAGCCGATAGCCGATAGCCGATAGCCGCACACCCGCCGTCCGGTCGTCGGTGGACGGTGGACGGTGGATGGTTTCTTCTTTCAGGATGCTCGTGCGATAGCCGTAGCCCAGCTGCGCCACCGGCCAGGTCGCCACCTCGTCATCGAGCAGGATCTCGGCGCTGTGGAGGGTGCCTGCGGTATCGCCGCCGTAGCAGCCGGCGTTGCCGAAGATCGCGCCGCCCACGCTGCCTGGCAGGCCCTCGGCCCACTCCAGCCCGGCCCAGCCCATTGCGATCAGGCGGCGGGCGAGCCCCGCCATCGGCGCACCGGCCTCCACGCGCAGCAGCGCCGTGTCGCCCGCCTCTTCCAGGCTCCAGGCTTGGGCGCGGTAGGCGGCGATCACGCCGGGGAAGCCAGCGTCGCGCACGAGCATGTTGGTGCCGCGCCCCGCCCAGATCAGCGGCAGGCCCGCCGCCCGCGCCCAACTCGCCAGGGCCCGCGCCTCCTCGGGGCTGGCAGGCTCCGCGTAGAAGCGCGCTGCACCGCCGGCCCGCCAGGAAGTGTGGCGATCCATTGGCTCGTGCTCGCGGATGGGGATTGGGGGGCCGTTCTGTTCCACAGCAGGGTGTCCGCAGATTACGCAGATTGCGCAGATTGTCCGACCTCAGAGGGCCGCGCCAGGGCTTCCAGGAGCGCCATACCCACCCCATCGCCGTCGCCCGCGCCGAGCGTGAGCACCACGTCGCCAGGGCGGGCCGCGACGATCAGGGCGGCGGCGGCGGCGGCGACATCGCCGGCGGGCCTGGCGTCCACCCCAGTGGCGGCGATGCGCCCAGCGAGGGTGTGCGCCAGGGCGGGCGCGTCGCCCTGCTCGCGCGCCGCGTAGATATCGCCGACCAGCAGCACGTCTGCGTTGCCACAGGCCGTGGCCCACTCGTCCATTAGCGCCGCCGTCCGGCTGAAGGTGTGCGGCTGCAGATAGACCACGATGCGCCTGCCGGGGTAGCTCGCCCTGGCGGCAGCGAGCGTGGCCCGCACCTCGGTGGGGTGATGGGCGTAGTCGTCGATTACGGTGATGCCGCCAGATTCGCCTTTGAGCTCGAAACGGCGGGCCGTGCCCTGGAAGCCCGCCAGGGCCTGGGCCGCTGCGGGCATCTCGGCGCCAAGCATGTTACAGGCGGCCAGAGCGGCCAAGGCATTGCGCACGTTATGGGCACCCGGCACGCTCAGGCTCTGCCCGCCCACGCGCTGCTGGGCCATGCGCCGCCTGCTGTAGCGCCAGAGGTCGAAGCTCGTCCCGCCCTCGGGCGTGGCCCTCACGCCGCTGGCCGTCCAGTCCAGCGGGGCCAATCGACACGAGACCGGGTCCGTAGCCAGGGCCTCCTCGATGCCGTAGTACGTGGCCTCGGGCAGGCCCAAAGCGTTCGCCCCCGCGTCGTCGCCACAGACGATCAGGCGCTTCGCATCCGGCACCTGGGCGGCGAACTGCTGGAATACCGCCGCGTAGTCGTCTGGGCTTGGGTAGATGTCGGGGTGGTCCCACTCGACATTCGTGATCACCGCGAGATCTGGCGTGAGCGCAAGGAACACCCGATCGTACTCGTCGGCCTCGATCACGAGCGGGGCGGCGGGGTCGCCCCAGGCAGCGTTGCCGCCGAGGTCGGGCACCTCGGAACCGATCAGGTAGCCGCAGGGCACGCCCGCGCCGCGCAGGGCCACGGCGATCATCGCGCTAGTGGTGGTCTTGCCGTGAGTACCGGCCACAGCGACCACCGGGCGCTGCTGCGACCACTGGCGCCACAGGTCGGCGCGGCCAAGCACCGGGATGCCCGCCGCGCGAGCCGCCGCGAGCTCCACGTGCTCGGGGCGCACGGCAGCAGTAGCGAGCACGGCGTCGGCGCCGGCAACGTGGGCCGGGCTATGGCCAAGCTGCACACGGGCCCCGCGCGCCACGAGGGCGGCGGTAAGCCTGTTGGCGGCCTGGTCGGAGCCGCTCACCGTGTGGCCCTGGTCGAGCAGGAGGCCTGCGATGGCGCTCATCCCGCTGCCGGCGATGCCGACGATGTGGTAATGCATAGCGTAGGAGGGGACAGGGAACTGGGAACAGAGGACAGGGCAGCGCTCCGGCTGTTCCCCATTCCTTGTAGCTTGTTTCCTGGCTAGGGTTTCCAGACTTTCGGGAAGTAAAAGGCCACCAGGACAATCATGATCAGGAAAAAGATTGCGATCAGCGAGGGGATCAGCACGCTCACATTGGGCAGCGTGTTGAGGACATTGGCCACCGGGCCGCCGAAGCCGCCGCCATCGGCCTGGAACTGCTCCCAGAAGACTACCGCCGCGTTCGACCAGAGCAGCACGATCAGCGCGCCGACAAAGAGGCCGAGCGGGCGTGCCAGGGGCTCCTTGGCCGAGGGGCCAGCCTTCCAGGCTGCTGTGCGGTTGAAGAAGAACCCCAGAAAGACCAGGGCGAGGAAGGTTAGGACCCGAAAGAAAAGCGGCACCTGCAAGTTTGGGTTGATGATCGGGTCGAGCGCTGGGGAGCTGGCCGGGTTCTGGCCGATCGCGAAGGCCACCAGGCGCGGCCCATTCTGCCAGAAGCGGTTGATCGTATCGACGATGAAGTTGCCGCCCTGCACCGTGATAACGTAGGCGAGGATGGTCCAGATCGCCTGGGTCAGCACCATGCGCAGGCCGAGGTTGTAGCCCCAGTAGGCCCCGAGCGCCATGAAGATCACCAGCAAGGCGACCCCGCTCAGGTTCAGCGTGAGGCTCGGCTGGGCGAGGGGCACCAGCAGCAGCCAGTGGAAGATCGGTCGGCCAGCTTCAATGGAAAACATTACCCACCACTCCTTGCGGCGAGGCCGAGCAGCGCCTCTGCCAGATGTCGCGCCGCGTCCGGCCGGGCCAGCGCCCGACTCTGCTCTGCCATGTGTTGTCGCTCGTATTTATTATCAAGAAGCCGGATCACCTGAGTGAAGAGCGGTCCATCGGTGGGCAGCCCCGGCCCAAGCAACTCGGCGTCGCCCACCTTCACCGCCGCGCCGCGCCGCACCAGGTAGTCGGCGTTCTCGTCCTGGTGGACGTATGGGTATGGCACGAGCACGGCGGGCAGCCCGGCCGCCGGCAGCTCGGCCAGCGTAGAGGCGCCGCTGCGACAGATCGCAAGGGCTGCCGCGCCGAAGGCAGCTGTCATAGACAAGGAGACCGGGAGACCGGGAGACCGCGAGACACCTGACGGCAGCGATGGGCTGTCTCCTTGTCTCCTTGTCTCCTCGTCTCCTTGTCTCCAGGTACGGAAACAGCTTATACCGCTCCCGCAGCAGCTCCGGCAGCGCCGCCGCCGCCTCTGCAAGCCACGTCGCATCCCCCTCGCGGCCGCAGACGTGGATCACCTGGCAGCGCTCCAGCAGTGCTGGAAGCAGCGCCGCCACCGCCTGGTTTACGCTGCGCGCCCCTCGGCTCCCACCGTACACTAGCACCACCGGCAGCGCCTC
>JAYUYB010000572.1:0-3440 GCA_043752655.1 Chloroflexota bacterium | reverse complement strand
TATCGGCCACGCCGCTCTCGAAGGCGATCACCTGCTGCGTGCGCAGGGCGAGCGTGGCCGACTGCTGGGTGGGCAGGCCGAGCGCCTCGTCGTAGGCGTTGGTGTGCAGGCTCTGGGTGCCGCCGAACACCGCCGCCAAGGCCTCGAGCGTGGTGCGCACCACATTGTTGAGCGGCTGCTGGGCCGTAAGCGAAGCGCCTGAGGTCTGCGTGTGGAAGCGCAGCATCAGGCTGGCTGGCTTGGTGGCGCCAAAGCGCTCGCGCATAATCGTCGCCCAGAGGCGGCGGGCGGCGCGGAACTTGGCCACCTCCTCCAGGAAGTTCGGGTTGCTCACAAAGAAGAACGAGAGGCGGGGGGCGAAGCTGTCCACCGCGAGGCCAGCCCTGATCGCGGCGTCCACGTAGGCGATGCCGTCGGCGAGCGTGAAGGCGATCTCCTGCACGGCGGTGGCGCCCGCCTCGCGGATGTGGTAGCCGCTGATGCTGATCGTGTTCCAGTTGGGGATACGCTCCTGGCAGTAGGCGAAGGTGTCGGTGATCAGGCGCATGGAGGGGCGCGGCGGGAAGATATAGGTGCCGCGTGCGGTGTACTCCTTCAGGATGTCGTTCTGGATCGTGCCGCCGATCTTGTCGGGGCTCACGCCCTGGCCCTCGGCCACCAGCTCGTAAAGCAGCAGCAGCACGCTGGCGGGGGCGTTGATCGTCATCGAGGTCGTCACCTGGTCGAGCGGGATGGCGTCGAGCAGGGTCTGCATATCGCGCAGGCTGTCGATGGCGACGCCCACTCGGCCCACCTCGCCCTCGGCGCGGGGGTCGTCGCTGTCGAGGCCGAGCTGCGTGGGCAGATCGAAGGCCACCGAGAGGCCCGTCTGGCCGGCCTGGAGCAGGTAGCGGTAGCGCTGGTTGCTCTCGCGGGCGCTGGCGAAGCCCGCATACTGGCGCATGGTCCAGAGGCGGCCGCGGTACATGGTGGGGTAGATGCCGCGTGTAAAGGGGTATGCGCCAGGGTCGGGCTGAGGCGCGCCCACGTCGGCGGCCCTGTAGGCCGGCTCCAGCGGCAGGCCCGAGTCGGTGCTACGCTCTGCGCTGCTCGTCATCGCACTTCTCCTTAGAAGGGTACAGGGTACAGGGTACAGGGCCGCCGCATAAGCACGGCCTAAACTGGCAGAACCTGTAAAGCGCCTTTGCGTCTTCTCGTAGGGCCGCTTGGGCGAGGGGGTCGTGGCGCATTATACCGCCGCGCGGGCGTGCGGGCGCTGCTGCCCACAGGATCAGTCACCAGTGCCAGGCGCTGTTCAGCCGCCTGTCGCCTGCCGCCCGCCCCCCCCAAGACGCGTGTACAATGTACGGGTGAGACTGTGACAAACAGGAGCCCCCATACCAAATGTACAACCCCAGCAATCGCCCCGGTGAGGTGACGCCATGAGCGGCACGCCTGTGCTGCACACGGGCCAGCCGCTGCTGCGGCGCGGCGCGGCCTCGGCGCAGGCCCGCGCCGCCGTGATCATGGTTCACGGGCGCGGCGCCTCGGCCGACGACATCCTTGGGCTGGCCGACGAGCTCGGCGTGCCGGAGGTGGCCTACCTGGCGCCGCAGGCTGCCGGCGGTGCCTGGTACCCCAACCGCTTTGTTGCGCCTGTGGCCAGCAACGAGCCCTGGCTCGGCTCGGCGCTGGCCGTGCTGGGCGAGCTGCTCGGCCAGCTTGCCACGGCGGGCCTGCCGCCCGAGCGCACGCTGCTGCTGGGCTTCTCGCAGGGCGCCTGCCTGGCCCTGGAGTACGGGGCGCGCAACCCGCTGCGCTATGGCGGGCTGGTCGGCCTCAGCGGCGCCCTGATCGAGAGCGGCGATCAGCCGCGCGCCTACCCCGGCGACCTCGCGGGCACGCCGGTGTTCCTGGGCTGTAGCGACGTGGATGCGCACATCCCGCGCGGGCGGGTCGAGCGGAGCGCCACGCTGCTACAGGGGCTCGGCGCCACCGTGGACGCCCGCATCTACCCAGGCATGGGCCATACAGTGAACCAGGACGAGCTTGCGGCGGTGCGAGCCCTGCTGCTCCAGGTCGTTCAGGCGTAAAGCGCTTGTGAGAAGGGGAGCCATGGCCTACGCGGGCGCAGCCGAGGTCTGGATTGTAGGCGCTGTGCGGACGCCGATCGGCAGGCACGGTGGGGTACTGAGCGGTGTGCGCCCCGACGATCTTGCCGCCCTTACGCTGCGCGCGCTTGTGGAGCGCACCGGCGTGGACCCTGCGGCGATCGACGATGTGGCGATGGGCTGCGCCAACCAGGCTGGCGAAGATAACCGCAACGTGGCGCGTATGGCGCTGCTGCTGGCCGGCTTCCCCGAGCATGTCGGCGGCACCACGCTCAACCGGCTCTGCGGCTCGGGGCTCGACGCCGTGGCCAGCGCCGCCCGCATGATCATGCTCGGCGAGGCCCACGCCGCCATCGGCGCCGGGGTCGAGTCGATGAGCCGTGCCCCCTGGGCCATGCCCAAGGCCGAGCGCGCCTTCCCCACGGGCAACAGCACGCTCTTCGACACCACGCTCGGCTGGCGCTTCGTCAACCCGCGCATGGAGCAGCTAGGCCACACCGACCCGCTCGGCATCACCGCCGAGCAGCTGGCGCAGGCCCGCTACGCCATCACCCCAGACGAGGAAGACCCCGAGGGCCTCGCCGCCGCCTACAGCGTTTCACGCGAGGCGCAGGATCGCTTCGCCCTGGCGAGCCACCAGCGGGCTATCAGCGCTGCCGACGCGGGGCGATTCCAGGCGGAGATCGTGCCCGTGCCGGTGCGCTCCGGCAAGAGCGAGCGCCTGGTGGAGCTCGATGAGGGGCCACGGCGCGACACGAGCCTGGAGCGGCTGGCGAGCCTGAGGCCGGCGTTCACGGCGGGCGGCAGCGTGACTGCTGGCAACTCCAGCTCGCTCAACGACGGCGCTGCGGCGGTGCTGCTCGTCTCGGCGGCGTTCGGCCAGGCCCACGGGCTGCCACCGCTTGCGAAGATCCGGGGCATGGCGACGGCTGGGGTGCCGCCGCGCGTGATGGGCATTGGCCCGGTGCCCGCCACGCGCAAAGCTCTGGAGCGAACCGGGCTAGTGCTGGGCCAGATCGGGCTGATCGAGTTGAACGAGGCCTTCGCCGCCCAGGCTCTGGCCGTGCTCGACGCATGGCGCCTCGACGCCAGCGACCCGCGCGTCAACCCGAATGGCGGCGCCATCGCCCTCGGGCACCCGCTCGGGGCTTCCGGGGCGCGTATGCTCACCACGCTCGTCCACGAGCTGGGGCGCCGACCCGAGGCCCAGTACGGCCTCGCCACCATGTGCATCGGCGTGGGCCAGGGCATCGCGATGATCATCGAGCGATAGAGGCCAGGCGATAAGCAGGCCTAGAAGAAGCCAAGCTCATCGCGGGCATCCTCGCTCATCAGGCTGGGGTTCCAGAA
>JAYUYB010000571.1:0-3441 GCA_043752655.1 Chloroflexota bacterium | reverse complement strand
CGGCCGGCAGCGTGGAGTAGAACGAGATCTTGCCGAAGCTGAGGCTGTTCGTCACCAGCTGGCCGTTCAGCGTTACGGTGACGGTGGCATCGCCGCTGGCGAAGGGCGCAGCGTGGACGAGCCGCAGCTGGGCGGGCGCCCGCTCGACAAATGGCAGGAACAGCACACCCGGCACCTTGCCGTTGGCGCCGCCCACCGCAAACACCGTGGTAATGCTGCCAGCCCCGAGCGTTACGGGGTCGAGGTCGATGATCGTCGTGCTGGTGCCAGTGGCCACGACCTTCAGGTTGAACTCTACGCCGCTCGGCAGCGTAACAAAGCCAGTGCTAATCGGGTACTGAAGGTTAGTGATCCCGATCGGGGCGCCGGCATCCGTCACCACATCTACCCCGGTGCCAGCGGGGCCGCTGACCGCGAACGGCGCGGCGTGAACCACGCGCAGCTTGGCCGAGGCCGAGGCGGGCGGGGCAGTGGTGTCGTCGAGGATCAGCAGGTCGAGCGGGTAGGCGGTCGGATTGGCGGGCGTGCCGGTGCCAATCGCGGCGACGGTGTAGTCCTTGCCTGCGTCCAGCGTAACACTCTCGTTGATCACTGGCGTGGCGACGGCGGCCTGCGCCAGCGTAAGCGAGCCGACAAACACCTCGATTTTATACGTACCGGCGGGCACGCTGATGTAGCTGATCAGCTCGCCAAAGTCGAAGTCGCTATCGAGCAGCAGCAGGTCGTTGGCCACCACGGTGACGGTAGTGTCCACAGCAAAAGGCGCAGCGTGGACAACCGCGATACGGGCGGGCAAGACTGCCTGGGCGACCTCGGACGCCTGCGGGGCGGCCTGCGCGGCGGCGACAAGCGCGCCAGAAAGCAGGATGGCGAGGGTAAGCAGGAGGCGGGCGATCAATGGCTGACGCATGCGATGCTCCTTTGCAACAGGGCGAGGCTCGGGCCGCCCCGTGGCGGCGCACGATGCCGAGGACCGACTCAGCAAGTTTTGGGCCTCCAATGTACCATACTTTTACGGGCTGGGGGTAAGCACTGGATGTATAGATAGCGTTAAGAGGTATACTGACAGCCCAGGCTTAGAAATCTTGCGGGAAGGCGTCTTGATACATCTTCCGGGAAGGTGGTTTACCACGAGCCTTTGGCGTTGGAAGAGGCCTTCCCGGAAGATCAAAAAGGAGCCTGCCGCTTGAGACTCCGCACCCTCGCGCCGCTCCTCGCCTGCCTGATCCTGGCGGCCTGCGGCGCCTACCAGCCGCCCACGCCAGCGCGCTCCGCCGTGGAGCAGCGCCAGACCGCCGTGGCGCTAGAGCGCAGGCCCACGCTCGCCGCCGTCGCGGACGGCCCCACGCCCGCGCCGCGCCCCACCACACCAAGCCTCAACGAGCTGCTCGCTATCACCGCCGACGACCCGCGCGCCCTTGGCAACTCCGCCGCGCCAGTGACAATCATTGAGCTCACGGACTTTGAGTGCCCGTTCTGCCAACAATTCGTGCGCGAGACGCGGCCACAGATCATCGAGCGCTTCGTAGATACCGGCGTGGTGCGCTTTGTGGCGCGCGACCTGCCCCTGAGCGATCTGCACCCCTCGGCGCTCGTGGCGGCCGTCGCCGGGCGCTGCGCAGCGAGCCAGAATAAGTTCTGGCCCATGTACGAGCAGCTCTTCCGCACCCACGACACCGAGTGGGGCGGCTACCCCGAGCGCGACAGCGAGCTGTTTGTGACGTTTGCAGGCCAGCTCGGGCTCGATGTGAACGCCTTTACGGCCTGCACAGGCGATCCCGCCATAGAGCAGGCCGTGAAGTCAGAGGCGAGCGCGATCGCGCGCCTGGGCATCAACGTCACGCCCACCTTCTTTGTGAACGGCCAGCAGCTACGCGGCGCCCAGCCCTTCAAGGCCTTTGAGGCGCTGATCGAGCAGGCGGCGGCCCGGTGAGGAGACGGTGGACGATGGACGGTGGACGATGGACGATGGACGGTGGACGGTGGACAGTGGACGGTAACCCTGTCCCCTGTCCCCTGTCCCCTGTCCCCTTGTCTTAGCCCTTGAGCAGATCCATGCTGTAGAGGGTTGGATCGGGCGTCACCGTGGGCTCTGGCGCGGAGCCTGTGTCGGTCCAGCCCTGGTTTTCTTTTGTCATGGCAACCTCGGCGATGCTCATATCGTGGTCGCACACGATCTGGCATGCGAGGCGATACTGGCCCAGCAGGCCGCGCTCGCTGAGCTTGTCGTACTCGGCGCGCGTCAGCATGGCGGGCTCGCCCTCGGCGAAGGCCACGCGGCAGGTGGTGCAGCGCGCGTGTCCGCCACAGCGATGCCCGATCTCCACCCCGCTCGCCTCGATCGCCAGTACCAGGCGCGTGCCGTCCGCTACATCCACCGTCTGCCCGGCCACCGTTAGCTTCGGCATCTGCTACTCCCCTTCTGTTGCGCTCTTCAGTCCTTTCACCGTACCACAGCCTCTCAGGGTGCGTCAATGCGCTCCGGCAACCCCAAGGTGACCTTCGTCACCCCAAGCTATGCACCTTGGTGACTACGGCGCCGCGCCCGGATGCTGTAGGCTAGCCGTGGGCGAGGCTACGGAGGGGAGGTACGATGAGCGAGGAGCCGATCATTCTGATCGAGGGCTTATCGGTGCGCTACGGGGCGCTAGAGGCGGTGCGCGAGCTGAGCCTGACGGTGCGGCGCGGCGAGGTGTTTGGGCTGCTTGGCCCAAACGGCGCCGGGAAGTCGAGCATCCTGAGCTGCGTGGAGGGCCTGCGTCGGCCGAGCGCCGGGCGCGTGCTGGTGGGCGGCCACGATCTTGCCCAGCGACCGCAGGCGGCCAAGGCAATGCTGGGGGTGCAGCTTCAGAAGAGCGCCATGTTCAATGAGCTGAGCGCCCTGGAGCTGGTGACGCTCGTGGCGGCCCTGTACGAGCGCTTCCCCACCCGCGCCGAGGCGTTAACCCTGCTGGAGCGCTTTGGGCTGGGTGAGAAGGCCCACACCCGGCCGGGTCGGCTCTCCGGGGGCCAGCAGCAGCGGCTCGCCCTGGCGCTGGCCGTGGTGAACGACCCGGCCGCGGTGCTGCTCGACGAGCCCACCGCCGCGCTCGACCCTCAGGCGCGCCGCGCTGTCTGGGCGCTGATCGAGCGCCTGCGTGCCGAGGGCCGCGCGCTGCTGCTCACCACCCACGCCATGGAGGAGGCCGAGGCGCTGTGCGACCGGGTGGCGATTATGAGCCGGGGGCGCCTGGTGGCGCTGGGCGCACCAGCGGCCCTGATTGCGCTGCATGCGCCGCCGTTGCCGCCCGGCGAGGCCGCCCGGCGCGCGCCCAACCTGGAGGATGTCTTCCTGGCCCTCACCGGCCAGGGCCTGGACGGATTGCAGCTTGCCGATCGCGCATTGCAGCTTGCCGCAGCACCCTGATGCGGCAGGTCGCTTACGACACTAGAGGATCGCAC
>JAYUYB010000570.1:0-3447 GCA_043752655.1 Chloroflexota bacterium | reverse complement strand
AGGTGCGCAGCACGTTCAGCGCTGGCGCCATCGAGGCGGTGAGCGCCCTGATCCCCGGCACAAGCGACGAGGAGGTGCTGCTTGTTGCCCATCTCTGCCACCCCGCCCCCTGCGCCAACGACAACGCCAGCGGCGCCGCTGCCGCAATGGAGGTGGCTCGCGCGCTGCACGCCCTGATTGAAGCGGGCCAGCTGCCGCGCCCAACGCGCTCCATCCGCGTGCTCTGGGTGCCCGAGATGACCGGCACATACCTCTACCTGGCCGCCCACGAGGAGCGCATCGCCCGCACAGTGGCCGCCCTCAACCTCGACATGGTCGGCACCGACCAGACGACGACCGGCAGCGTGAGCCTGATCGTCCACCCCAGCGACGCCGCGCCAAGCTTTGTTGGCGATCTGCTAGAGGCCCTACGCGACCTCACGCACGGCCCGAGCCACAGCTTCCAGGGCCGCACCGACACGCCGCTCTACCGCCACGCCGGGGTGCCGTTCTCGAATGGCAGCGACCACTACATCCTCGCCGACCCGAGCGTGGGCATCCCCACGCCGATGATCATCGAGTGGCCGGACCGCTTCTACCACACCAGCGCCGACACCGTGGAGCACGTTTCGCCTACCACGCTGCACCGCAATATGGCCCTGGCCGCCACCTACATGTGGGCCATAGCCAACGGTGGCCCGCGTGAGGCGGCCTGGCTGGCGGGCGAGCTGAGCTCCCGCTTCGCCGTGCGGCTCGCCCGCGAGCTTCAGAGCGCCGCTAGCTCTGCCCTTGGCGGGGCGCGGCCCCATGGCGCGCCGTGGGATGAGCGGCTAGCCTTCCGCCTTGCGCGCCACGGCGAGGCTCTGGCGAGCCTGCGCCGCCTCGATCCCGCCTTCGACCCTGCGCCGCAGCGGCGCTTTGCCGCCGCGCAGGCCGAGCTGCTCTGGTCCCAGGTGGCCGGCGTGCTGGCGCCCTGGCGCCCCGCCGAGCGCAGCGCCCTAGCGCCCGCCGAGGCCGATCTGGTGCCCCGCCGCCGCTTTCGCGGCCCAGTGAGCGTACAGCCACACCTGGCCCGCCTGCCCAGCGCCAAGCGTGATATGCTGCGCAGCGAGCTGCGCGCCTACCGTGAGCTCGATGGCCTGTCCGCAGACATCGCCCTGGCCTGGGCCGACGGCACGCGCACGCTGGCCCAGATCCTCGATCTGGTGGAGCTAGAGACTGACAAGCGCCGCCCGGCGGGCCTGGCGGCCTACTTCAAGCTGCTTGCGCGGCTGGGGCTCGTGGAGCTGTAGGGGCAGGGTATAATGCAGACCCTACGCTCCCCAGCGATACCAGCCAGCTTGCAACGGACAACGGCCATGAAACAGCTTCCGCTTCCGCCCGCGCTCAGCGCCGATCTCCAGCAGGTTGAGCAGATCGTGAGCGAGCGCACCCACAGCCGCGCCGCTGTGATCAGCGTGGCCGGCTCGCACCTGCTGCGGCCCCAGGGCGTGCGGCTGCGGGCCGCGCTGGTGCTGATGGCCGCCCGTACAGGCACCTACAGCGTGGAGCGCGTGGTTCACGCCGCCGCCGCCGTGGAGCTGATCCACGCCGCCACCCAGACCCACGAGGATCTGGTGGACGAGGCCGAGCGCCGTCGTGGCCGACCAAGCGTGGGCGAGTGGGGCAGCGGCATCTCGCTGATGGTGGGCGACTATCTGTTCGCCCTTGCCGCCGGTGAGATGGCCCTCGCCCCCGACGCGCGCGTGATCGGCTACTACGCGCAGGCCGTGCAGCGCATCACCGAGAGCACGCTGGCGCCCGCGCCGCCCCTGCTGCCCCTGGATCTGGCGCTGTCTAGCCACCTCGAACGCATCGGCGGCACGGCGGCGGCGCTTGTGGCGGCGGCCTGCCAGGCGGGCGGCGCGTGCGCAGGCGCCCTGCCAGCACAGATCGAGACGCTTGGCCAGTTCGGCTACCCCCTCGGCCTGGCCCTGCGCCTGGGCGACGAGCTCCACGACTTCGCCGCAGGCGATGGCTCCGCGCCGCCCGCCACAAGCCTGCGGGCTGGCGCTGTCACTGCGCCGCTGATCTTTGCGGCCCACTTCGGCGACGGCACGCGCCTGGCCGCCGCCCTCGACAGCGGCGACCCCGCCGAGCAGGCGTGGGCCGCCGCCGAGGTTGTGGCCCACGGCATCGCGCCCACCCGCGCCGAGCTTGGCCGCCTCGTTGGGCAGGCGCGCGCCACCCTGAGTGAGCTTCCATCAGGCGCCGGGCGGAACGAACTGGCCCTGGTGGCGGACTGGGTTGCGGCGCGGGCATAGCAGAGCGCAAGGGAACAGGGCAGCCTGATCGCACGAAGACTGAAGCTTGTCTTCACAAACTCTCACGCACTTTTCATCGCGGCGTGCAACCTGCGTTGAGGTGTGAGCGTTATAGTACCAAGGCGACACAGAGCAAACGAGCGTGGGAGCAGTGCATGCAGGTGAAGCGAAATAATGTTAGTGGCCTCGTAATCGTAGCCCGGCGAGCGCTTGGCTATCTGTGCCTCATGATCTGGGCGGTGGGCGCCGTGCTGCCGATCATCCCCGGCTGGCCCGCGCTGATCTTCGCGATTGTGCTGCTTGGACGCCGCGACCGCACGCTGCGCTTTATGAACCTGCTCACCCGTCGTACGCTGCGCTGGCTGCGCCTCCACCCCATCCCCCGCATTCGCGACACGGGCCGCTGGCTGTCGGCCAAATACGTCACGCTGCGCCGCGCCATCACGCCGCGCCTCATCGCCGCTGAAAACACCTTCAGGTTTTAACCGCTCACTCGGGCCGCGTCGCCAGCTGGTGGCGATAGAGCCGGGCGTAGGCGCCGCCACGAGCCAGCAGCAGATCGTGAGGGCCGTCCTCCACGATCTTGCCGCGCTGCATCACGATGATGCGGTCGGCCTTGCGAATCGTAGAGAGCCGGTGCGCGATCACCACGCTGGTGCGCGTGCGCAGGATGCGCTCCAGCGCCTCCTGGATCAGCGCCTCGGTGGCAGTGTCGATGCTGCTCGTGGCCTCGTCGAGCACCAGCACGCCCTCAGGGCTCAGGGCCAGGGCGCGCGCCAGCGCAAGGAGCTGCCGCTGCCCTACCGAGAGATTCGCCCCGCCCGCCAGCACCTCGTATTCGTAGCCGCCTGGTAGCTGCTCGATGAAGTGATCCGCGTTGGCCAGCGCAGCCGCTCGGCGCAGCTCGGCCTCGCCGATGTCGTCGCGGTACAGCCTGATGTTCCTGGCGATGCTGCCCGCAAGGCAGACCGGCTCCTGCGGCACCACGGCCACCGCGCGGCGCAGGTCGTTGAGCGCCAGCCGCCGAATGTCCACCCCATCCAGCAGCACGGCGCCCGCCTGCGGATCGTAGAAGCGCGCCAGCAGCCCCACCAGCGACGACTTGCCCGCCCCAGTGGCGCCCACCACCGCCACGCTCTGGCCCGGCGGGATGCTCAGGTTGAGC
>JAYUYB010000569.1:0-17645 GCA_043752655.1 Chloroflexota bacterium | reverse complement strand
GCGCTCGCACTGGGTGGCTGGGGCAGCGGCGCGGTGGGCTGGCGCGACCGGACACTGGCGGCGGTGGCGGCGGCGGTGCTGGGCGTCCCGGTGGCGGTGGCGGCGCTGGTCGCCCCGGCGGTGGTGGTCGCCCTGGTGGCGGTGGCGGTGGCGGTAGTCGCCCCGGCAGCGCCCGTGGCGGTGGATCCCGTGGCGGGAGGCCAGGCAGTCGGCCAGGTGGCTCGCCCGAGGAGCGCGACGGCGGCATGAGCGGTCGTGGCCGGCCCAGCTACGGGCGGGGCGGGCGCGTCGGCCCCGGTGTGGTCGCACGGCCACGCGGCCTGGTGGAGCTTGCAAGCATCATGACGGTGCGCGAGCTCTCTGAGGCTACCGGCATCGGCGCCTCGGAGATCCTCAAGGCCCTGATGAAAGCTGGCGTGCTCGCCACGATCAATCAGCAGATCGACTACGAGACGGCTGCGGTGATCGTCGCTGACTTCTCGATTGAGACCACCGAGAAGGTGCCCGAGCAGCTCGCCGGAATCATCGACAATGTCAAGGATGTGATCAGCGCCCAGGCCCCCGAGGAGATGCGCGCCCGCCCGCCGGTCGTCACGATCATGGGTCACGTCGACCACGGCAAAACTAAGCTGCTCGATGCGATCCGCTCGGCCCGCGTGGCCGAGGGCGAGGCTGGCGGGATCACACAGCATATCGGCGCCTACCAGATCGAGATCAACCATCGCAAGATCACCTTCCTGGATACGCCCGGCCACGAGGCCTTCACCGCGATGCGCGCTCGCGGCGCTCAGGCCACCGACATTGTGGTGCTGGTGGTGGCCGCCGACGACGGCGTGATGCCTCAGACCCAGGAGGCGATCGCCCACGTGAAGGCCGCCGGTGTGCCGATGATCGTGGCGATCAATAAGATCGACCTGCCCACGGCCAATGTTGGCCGGATCCAAGAGCAGCTGGCGGCTGCGGCGGTCTATGTCGAGGCCTTCGGCGGCGATGTGCCCTCGGTGGAGGTGTCCGCCCGCTCGAAGCTCAACATCGACGGCCTGCTGGAGATGATCCTGCTGGTGGCCGACCTGCAAGATCTGAAGGCGAACCCCGAGGCAGCTGCGATTGGCACAATCATTGAGGCCGAGCTCGATAAGAACCGTGGCACGGTGGCGACGGTGCTGATCCAGAACGGCACCCTGCGCCCCGAGGATAATGTGCTCGTGGGCGGTGTGGCCGGCAAGATCAAGTCCATGTTTAGCGACAGCGGCAAGCGCCTGCGCTTCGCCGATCCGTCCATGCCGGTGGAGATCCTCGGCCTTGAGGGGGTGCCTCAGGCCGGCGACATCCTTCAGGTGATGGACGACCTCGCCGTAGCGCGCGAGATCGCGCTGCAGCGCCAGCGCCAGACGCGCATGGAGACGGTGACCACGGTGCGCGGCACTACGCTGGAGGAGCTGTTCACCAAGGTGCAGCAGGGCCAGGTGAAGGATCTGAATGTGATCCTCAAGGTCGATGTGCAGGGCTCGATTGGCGCGATTGAGCACCAGTTTGCCCAGCTCAGTGCCTCGCAGAGCGAAGTGCAGATCAAGGTGATCCACAAGGGCACGGGCGCCATCACCGAGGGCGATGTCAACCTGGCGGTCGCCTCGCAGGCGATCATCATCGGCTTCAACGCCCGCCCCGACCCGGCGGCCCGCCGCGCAGCCGAGCAGCAGGGCATCGACATTCGCTTCTACAACATCATCTACCAGCTCACCGACGACATCAAAAAGGCGATGGTTGGCATGCTTGCGCCCACCTTCAAAGAGGTGGTGGAGGGCTACGGCGATGTGCGCAACATCTTCCGCCTGCCCTCGCGTGAGGTGGTGGCCGGGCTCTACATCACCGACGGCAAGGTGACACGCACCGGCCTGAGTGTGCGCGTGCTGCGCAGCGGCGCCGTGCTCCACGATGGCAAGATCGGCAGCCTGAAGCGCTTCAAAGACGATGTGCGCGAGGTGACGGCTGGCTACGAGTGTGGCCTAGTCGTGGAGAACTTCACCGATGTCCAGGTTGGCGACAACATGGAGTTCTACCGCCAGGAGCGGGTTGAGAGCACTTTCTAGGGAGCGTAGAGCCTAGAGCGTAGAACACTGTCCAGGGGCGGCTAGCGTCGCGTTCTACGCTTTGCCATTGAAGCTTATGGGTAAACAACGGTTACAACAGGTCGCCGACGAGATCCAGCGCGTGATCGGCGAGGTGATCCAGTACGAGCTGAAGGACCCGCGCGTGGGCTTCGCCACGGTGACTGGCGTAGATGTGAGCGCGGACATTCAGCGAGCCACGGTGCGGATCTCGATTATGGGCGAGCCCGAGCAGCAGGCCGAGACGATGGAGGGCCTCCAGCGGGCGCGCGGCTTCATCCGCAAGCGCGTGGCCGAGGAGATGAGCCATATGCGCTTCACCCCTGAGCTGCGCTTCATCCACGACACCTCGCTCGACTACAGCCTGCGCATCCAGGAAGTGCTGCGCGAGGTTGAGCAGGAGCGCCTGGAGAACCCGCCGAAGCTCGACGATAACGACTGAGACAAGGAGACAAGGAGACAAGGAGACAGCCTGACAGCACCGATAGGCGCTCCCGGTCTCCTTGTCTCCTTGTCTCCGGGTATGAGCTATGGACGGCCCCGATACCTACTTCAAAAAGCGCCTTGAGTACAGCGTGCGCGGCCAGCAGTTCAGCTTCGACGTAGGCCATACGCTTTTCTCCTCGTTCCAGGTGGATGAGGGCACCGACCTGCTGCTGCGTACGCTCGAGCCTGCGACACCCCCCGCTCAGATCCTCGACCTGGGCTGTGGCTGCGGAGTGATAGGCATCACGCTCGCCCGCTACTACCCCGACGCCAGCGTGACAATGGCCGACAAGGATCTGCTGGCTATTCGGTACGCCCACCACAACGCCGCGCTCAATCAGGCTGGCAACACCAGCATCCTCGGCAGCGTTGGCCTAGAAAGCGTGCCGCCTGGCCCCTACGACCTGATCGTCTCCAACATCCCCGCGAAGATCGGTGATCTGGCGATCGAGCATGAGTTTGTGCTCGGCCCGCTGGCACAGCTGCGGCCCGGCGGCGAGTATTGGTTCGTCGTGGTCAGTGGACTCAACCACCTGATCCCGCGCCTCGGGCCGCGCCATAACCTCAGGCTCAAAGAGATCAAGAAGCGTGCGGGCTACACGGTGTACCGTATCCTCGCGTGAGCTGGGAGGATCTTCCGGGAAGATGTATGAGCTTCCGGGAAGGCCTGCTCACAGACTGAGCAATCATGGTGAATCACCTTCCCGGAAGCTTTCTGGATAGAGACCCTATGATCTACACAGATGTCCAGACCGCTGCGCCGGCCTTCCGCGAGCGGATCGACGCCGCAAAGCGCGTCCTGCTGCTGACCCATGTGAACCCCGACGGCGACGCGATCGGCTCGCTGCTGGGGGCCGCGCACGCGCTGCACGCGCTGGGCAAGGAGCTGATCTGCCTGCTCGCGTCGCCTGCCCCGAGCTACTGCCTGGGACTGCCTGGCGCCGAGTGGCTACAAGTCTATCGGCGCGGCGACCCGCTGCCCGAGGCCGATCTGACCTGGATGCTCGATACGGCCACGCCGGAGCGGGTGGGTGCAATCTCCGAGGCGCATCTCGCCACGCTGCTCGCGCGTCCGCTGATGATCACCGACCATCACGTGACCAACGCGGGCGGCGGGCAGGTGAACCTGATCGACCCCGGCGCCGCCTCGAACGCCGACCTGCTGTTCCGGCTGCTTCGGGCGATGGGGCTGCCGATCAGCCCGGCTGGCGCCACCTGCATGTATCTTGGCACCGTCACCGACACCCAGAGCTTTCAGACGAGCAGCACGACGGCGCAGACGCTTCAGACAGCAGCGGCTATGATCGAGGTCGGCGCCGATCTGCGTGCGGTGGTGAACGCGGTCTACTTCAGCATCCCCGAGAGCACCATGCGCCTTACCTCGCTGGCCCTGAGCGAGCTGCGGCGCGAGGGTGGCCTGATCTGGGCGAGCGTGAGCCAGGCGCAGCAGCGGGCCGCCCGCGCCAGCGATGAGGCCACCGACGACACGATCACGCGCATGCAGCGCGTGGCCGGGATGCAGATCTGTGTGCTGCTCAAGGAGCGCCACGACGGCACCGTGAAGATCAGCCTGCGCTGCGTGCCAGGGCTGAATGTGGCCGCGATTGCACAGACATGGGGCGGCGGAGGCCATACCCAGGCGGCCGGTGCCACGCTCCCGATGGATCTCAAGGCGGCTGAGGCTGCGGTGCTGCCGCTGCTGCGCGCGGCGCTCGCCAGCGACACACCCGCATGAACGGCTTCCTGAACATCAACAAGCCCGCTGGCCTCACCTCGCACGATGTGGTGGCGCGCGTGCGTCGGCTTGTCGGCAAGGGCGTGAAAGTGGGGCACGCCGGCACGCTCGACCCGGCGGCCACCGGTGTGCTCCCGCTCGCTCTTGGCCAGGCCACGCGCCTGATCGAGTACCTGGTGGCCGACACGCACAAAGGCTACGTGGGCCTTGTGCGGCTGGGCGTGCGCACCGCCACCGACGACGCCGAGGGCGAACTGATCGCGTCGGCGCCCGTGCCAACACTGGAGGACGCGCAGATCGAGGCGGCCGTGGCAGCGCTGCGTGGCAACATTTTGCAGGTGCCGCCGATCTACTCGGCGCTGCACCACGATGGCAAGCGGCTCTACGAGCTGGCCCGCGCAGGGCAGACGGTGGAGCTGGCGCCGCGCCCTGTGATAATCTACAGCCTGAGCTGGGAGCGGGCGGGCGACGACACGCTGCGCATCACGGTGGAGTGCGGCAAGGGCACGTATATCCGCAGCCTGGCCCGCGACATCGGCGCGGCGCTCGGCTGTGGCGCCCACCTCGCCGCACTTGAGCGCACGTTTGTGGGCGCGTTTCGGATCGAGGCTGCGACCACGCTCGACACGCTGCTGGCCGACCCCGCTCGCCTGCCCACGCTCCTGCTGCCCCCTGAGTTGGCCGTCGCCGAGTGGCCCGCCGCGCAGCTCGACGAGACAGACGCGCAGCGGGTGCGCAACGGCATGCCCTTGCAGCTGCCCGAGCTTGTAGGCGAGCGGGCACGCGCCCACAGCCCTGACGGCGCGCTGCTGGCGCTGCTGCGGCGCGAGGGCGAGCAGTGGCTGCCCGAGAAAGTCTTCGCGGGCCGCCCATGACCAGCCGACTTTACTACGAGGACGCCTACCTCACCAGCTTCGAGGCGAGCGTTGTCGCCCACGGCGCGGTTGGCGGTCGGCCCGCCGTGGCGCTTGACCGCAGCGCCTTCTACCCCGAGGGTGGCGGGCAGCCAGCCGACCAGGGGGCGCTCGACGCGGTTGCGATCAGCGACGTGCAAGTAGTGGATGCGCTTGTCTGGCACGTGCTGGAGCGCGGCGAGCAGCTTGGCGCGCTGCCCGTGGGTGGGACAGTGCGCGGCAGCCTCGACTGGGCGCGGCGGCGCGACCACATGCAGCAGCACTGCGGCCAGCACCTGCTTACGGCGGCGTTCATCGCCACTGGCGGCCCGCGCACGAGCTCGTTTCACCTTGGCGACACCGAGGTGACGATCGATCTGGAGACGCCGCAGCTCACCGCGGAGCAGGTGCGCGCCGCCGAGCAGCTGGCCAACCAGGTGGTATGGGAGGATCGCCCGATCCACGCCCGCTTCCTGAGCGCGGAGGAGCTGGCGCGCGTGGCGCTGCGCAAGCCGCCCACAGTGAGTGGGCCAGTGCGCGTGGTGAGCGTGGCCGACTTCGACCACTCGGCCTGCGGCGGCACCCATCCACGCAGCACAGGCGGCGTGGGGCTGGTGGCAGTGCTGGGCTGGTCGCGGCAGCGGGGCGGCACGCGGGTGGCATTCGCCTGCGGCGGGCGCGCGCTGCACGAGCTGCGTCGCCTTGGCGCAGCCGCAAGTGCCGCCGCCGCCGCCCTGAGCGTGGGCGTAGACGAGCTGCCCGCCGCTGCCGAGCGGGCCGTGACCGCGCAGAAGCATGCGGCGAGGGAGCTTACCCAGGCGTACGCCGCCCTGGATGCGGCAGAGGCGCTGCGGCTGTACGCGGCGGGCGAGCAGGTGAGCACGGCCCGGCTGGTGCGCTGCGCCTTACCTGAGCTTAGCAGCGAGCGGCTGCGCAGCGTGGCACAGGGAATCGCCGCGCAGCCGGGTGGGGTGGCGCTGCTGGGGTCTGGCGGGGCAAGCGCCAGCCTGGTGGCGGCCTGCGCGCCAGAGAGCGGCCGCAACGCGCAGGCGCTCCTGCGGGCTGGGCTGGCGCTGCTGGAGGGCCGGGGCGGCGGCAGCGCACAGCTCGCACAGGGCGGCGGGCCACAGACGGCAGGGCTGGAGGCGGCCCTCGACGCCATGCTAGAGGCGGCGCGCGGACATGCCAGATAAGCAAACCGTCAGGCTACAGGCCCCAGAGCTGTTTGCGGCCTCCTACTAGGCATGCTATAATCGCGCCAAATGTTTGCCCGGCAGCAGGTAAACTGCATATGTGCTCATCAAGAGGGGCTGAGGGACAGGCCCGACGAAGCCCGGCAACCACCCCACTCGGGACGGTGCCAATTCCTGCGGCGGCCTTGCACCCGCCGAGCGATGAGAGGGACGAAGGAACGCCTCTCGCTATGCGAGCGGCTTTTTTTGTGACATGAACGAAGAACCACGAACAGTCTGGTGGGAGCCCGGCACGGTCTGCCTGATCGACCAGCGGCGCCTCCCGCATGAGCAGATCACGGTGCGCTGCACCGACCTGGAGGCCGTAGCCTACGCCATCAAGGCGATGCAGGTGCGCGGCGCGCCCGCCATCGGTTGCACCGCCGCCTATGGCATGGCCCTCGTCGCCCAGCAGGACGCCCGCCCCGGCACGAGCTATCAGGAAGCGCTTGCCCTGCTGGATCGGCTCGCCCATGCGAAGCGTGTGCTCGATGCGCAGCGCCCCACGGCAGTGAACCTAGCCTGGGCCACGGGCCGCGTGCTCACGGTGGCCCAGCGGTTTGTGGAACTGCTCGCCCTGCCCGCCACCGAGTGGCCCAGCAGCGAGGAGATCGCCGCGCGCGTGCTGGAGGAGGCCCACGCGATCTTCGCCGAGGATCTGGCGATGTGCTACGCCATCGGCGAGCACGGCGCGCCCCTGATCCCACCGCGCGGCCACGTGCTCACCCACTGCAACGCGGGCGGCCTGGCCACGTCGGGCTACGGCACGGCGCTGGCGCCCATCCGCACCGCCCACAGCCAGGGCCGCGCCGTGCATGTGTACGTGGGCGAGACACGCCCCTTCCTGCAAGGCGCGCGCCTTACGGCCTGGGAACTGCTGCAGGCCGGCATCCCTCAGACGCTGATCACCGACAGCATGGCCGGCTTTATGATGCGCCGCGGCGATGTGGACTGTGTGATTGTGGGCGCGGACCGAGTCGTGGCCAACGGCGATGTGGCCAACAAGATCGGCACCTATAGCCTGGCTGTGCTGGCCCGCGCCCATAGCCTGCCCTTCTACGTGGCCGCGCCCTCCTCGACCGTGGACCTGAGCCTCGCACACGGCGATCTCATCCCGATCGAGGAGCGCCCCGCCGCCGAGGTGACATACCTGGGCGGGCAGCAGATCGCGCCCGAGGGCGTGGCCGCCGCACACCCGGCCTTCGACATCACGCCGCACAGTCTGATCACCGCAATTATCACCGAGCGCGGCGTGATCTATCCGCCCTTTTCTGAGGGACTGCGGAGGCTACAGGGCACGGGGCACAAGGCCCAGCCGACCGAGCGCTAACCCTGTAGCCTGTACGCTGTACCCTGTACCCTGCTATGACACTTACCTTTACACCCGACTGTCTCCCAATGCCACGGGCCGGGGCACCCTCTGAGGGGCCACATGGCGCCCTCGCCCGCGCGGTTGGGCCACGCGGGATTGCCGCCCTAGCCCAGCGCGGCTCACGCGAGTCGACCCTGGCGCTCAGCGCCGCAGGCTTCCCCGGCCTCACGTTCGACGGCGAGCATGAGCGCGCCACAATCGGCCGAGAGGCCACCGAGCGCCTGCTTGACCGGATTGGCATGGCCTACCTGCGCGCTGAGCGGGCCGTCGGCGCCCCGCCCCACGAGCAGCTCGCCGCCCTGGTGGAGCAGCTGCGCCAGGCCGAGCAGAGCAGGCCGCGCGTGATCAAGGTGGAGCTGATGGGCCCGGTGAGCCTGGCGCTGCTGGTGAGCGATGAGCACGAGCGCCCCCTGGCCTACGACCCGGCCCTGCGCGAGACGCTGGTGCAGCATGTGACGCTGCGCGCAGCCTGGGTGCGCGACCTGATCGGGTCGGCCGGGGCCACCGCCCTGATCTGCCTGGACGAGCCGCTGCTCGACGCGCTCAGCTCGCCGTTCTGCCCGCTCGATGAGGATGAGGGCCACGACATGCTGGCGCGCGCCCTGGCCGAGCTGCGCGGGCCGCGCGGAGTGTGCGCGGCAGGCAGGCCGGCCTGGGACACGCTGCTAACGCTGCCGGTGGACGTGATCTTTTTCGACGCCTACGAGCAGAGCGCCGGGCTCGTGCAGGCGGCCACTCTGGTGGCGAGCTTCCTTAGCGGCGGCGGCGCGCTTGGATGGGGCATTGTGCCAACCGACACCGCCGCCATGGCCCAGGAGCGCGCCGAAACCCTGGCGCGGCGCTTCGCCACCACGGTGGAGTATCTGGCAGCGGCAGGGGGCCTAGCCCCCGAGCAGATCAGCGGCAGCGCCTTGATCAGCACCAGCGGCGGGCTTGGCCAGCTGCCGGCCGCGCAGGCCGTGCAGGCCGCCACGCTGTGCGCCGAGGTCTCTGGCGCGGCCAGGGCGATGTTTGGACTCAGCAACTAGAGGAGTACGTATCGTGCGGATCGTCGTGACGGGATCACTTGCCTTCGACTACATCATGGACTTCCCTGGCAACTTTAAAGACCACATGCTGATGGAGAAGGCCCACGTGCTTTCCGTGAGCTTCCTGGTGGACAGCATGCGCAAGATGCGCGGCGGGGTGGCCGGGAATATCGCCTACAATCTGGCGCTGCTCGGCGAGCGCCCCCTGCTCGTGGGCGCCGCCGGCCAGGACTTCGGCGAGTACGGCGCCCTGCTTGGCGCCGATGGCGTGGACACCAGCGGCGTGACGATCATCGAGCAGGAGTTTACCTCCTCTTGCTTCATCAACACCGACATGGCCAACAATCAGATCGTCGCCTTCTACGCCGGTGCGATGGGCCACGACCATCACTACTCGCTGGTGGAGCGCGGCGTGGGCGGCGACGACCTGGTGCTGATCTCGCCCACCAGCCCCGAGGCGATCGAGCGCTTTGCGCTGGAGTGCCAGGAGCAGGGCGTAGGCTATATTTTTGATCCCGGCAAGCAGGTGCCGCGCCTGGAGGCTGAGCATCTGCGGATCGGTCTGCGCGGCGCCCGCGTGCTGGTAGGCAACGACTATGAGTTCGGTATGATGGCCAGAAAGCTCGCGATCAGCGAGGCAGAGCTGATCGCGAGCACGCCGCTTACGATGGTGACGCGTGGTGGCGAGGGCTCGCAGCTCTACAGCGATGGCCGCCTGGTCGCCGAGGTGCCGATCGCCCCCGTGAGCGAGGTGAAAGATCCCACCGGTGCCGGCGATGCCTACCTGGCCGGCCTGGCACTCGGCATCGCCCACGACTTGCCGCTTGAAGTGACGGGCCGCGTGGCTACGCTCGCCGCCGCCTACGCGATCGAGCAGCGCGGTGGCCAGGAGCATCGCTACAGCCGTGCCGCGTTCGCCGCACGCTACCGCGAGGCCTTCGGGGCCGAGCTGCCCGTCGAGGCGCTTGGCATGGTTGATGTGGCGTAGGGGGAATGCAGAATGCAGATGCAAAATGGCCAACACGACAGTAGGAAGTAGCTGATGTATGGCAAGCTGGGGTGTGCTGGGGACGGGCAGGATTGCGCGTAAGTTTGTGGGGGCTGTGGCGGGCTCGGCGAGCGAGCGTGTGGTGGCCATCGCGAGCCGCGATGGGCAGCGCGCCGCCGCGGCCGCACGCGAGCTGGGTGTGGCACGGGGCTACGGCAGCTACGAGGCGCTGCTGGCAGACCCCGACGTGGGCCTGATCTACGTGGCGCTGCCCAACGCCCTGCACGCCCCATGGGTGACGGCAGCCCTGACGGCGGGCAAGCATGTGCTCTGCGAGAAGCCGCTGGCCATGAGCAGGGCCGAGGCCGAGGGCATGTTCGCCACGGCCCGCGCCCACGGTGCCTGGCTGATGGAGGGGTTTATGTACCGCTTCCACCCCCAGACGCGCACAGTGGAGCGGCTGCTCGCCGAAGGTGCCATCGGCACGCTGCGACTGGTGCGCGTGGCCTTCGGGATCACGATCAGCGACCCGGCGAACATCAGGCTCAGCGCCGAGCTTGGCGGCGGGGCCCTGGGCGATGTGGGCTGCTACTGCGTGAGCATGGCGCGGCTTGTAGCCGGGGTGGCGCCCAGCAGGGTGAGCGCAACGGCGCGCTTCACAGACGGCGGCGTGGACGAATTGCTGGCGGGCACGCTGGAGTACCCGTCTGGGGCGGTGGCCCAGATCAGCTGTGGGCTGCGCATGGCACGCCACCAGCGCACCCAGATTGTGGGCGATGAGGGCAGCATCGAGCTGGACGAGAGCTTCTCGATCCCGCCCGACCAGGCGCTCACGATCCGCCTGCTGCGTGGGGGCGCCCGCCCCGTGGAGGAGCAGATCGCCATCCCGCCAGCGGACCACTTTCGGCTCGAGGCCGAGGGCTTCGCCGCGCTCACGGCGGCGGGCCACGGTACAGGCGGCCTTCCCGAGGTGGGCCTTGGGGAGAGCCTGGATAATGCCGCCACCAGCGAGGCGCTGATGGAGAGCGCCCGCACGGGGCGGCCGGTAGAACTGGCTGAGTAAAGACGCCCCGCCGGGGCGTCTCAACAAGGAGCAAAGATCTCTCATGACTAACTACGACGTCAAGAACATGACCCTCGCCGAGCAGGGCCGCAAGCGCATGGACTGGGCCGAGCAGGAGATGCCGGTGCTGCGGCTGATTATGGAGCGCTTCGCGAAGGAGCGCCCGTTGGCCGGCGTGAAGGTGAGTGCCTGCCTACACGTAACCAGCGAGACCGGCAACCTGATGCGCGCGCTCAACGCCGCCGGGGCCGACGTGGTGCTCTGCGCCTCGAACCCGCTGAGCACCCAGGATGATGTTGCCGCCGCGCTGGTAGCCTTCGAGGAGATCCCGGTCTACGCGATCAAGGGCGAGAGCAACGAGCAATATTTCAAGCATCTCACAGCCGCGCTGGACCACAACCCGCAGATCACCATGGACGACGGCGCCGACCTGGTGAGCGGCATTCTCAAGGATCGGCCCGACCTGATTAAGACCATGCTCGGCTCCACCGAGGAGACGACCACGGGCGTGATCCGGCTCAAGGCCATGGCCGCCGATGGCGTGCTGCCCTTCCCGGTGATCTCGGTGAACGACAGCGACACCAAGCATATGTTCGACAACCGCTACGGCACGGGCCAGAGCACCCTGGACGGCATTATCCGCGCGACGAACATCCTGTTTGCCGGCAAGACCTTTGTGGTAGCCGGCTACGGCTGGTGCTCACGTGGGATCGCCGAGCGCGCACGCGGCATGGGCGCGAATGTGATTGTGACCGAGATCGACCCGATCAAGGCGCTCGAGGCCGCGATGGACGGCTTCCGCGTGATGCCGATGGAGCGGGCCGCGCCCCTGGCCGACTTTATCGTGACGGCCACCGGCAACAAGCATGTGCTCGACAGCAGCGCCTTCGCGGTGATGAAGGACGGCGCTGTGATCGCCAACAGCGGCCACTTCAACGTAGAGATTAACATCCCGGCGCTGGAGGCGATCACCGCCGAGAAGCGGCAGCCGCGCGCCTTCGTGGATCAGTACATCCTCAAAGATGGCCGCAAGATCAACCTGCTCGGTGAGGGCCGCCTGATCAACCTCGCCAGCGCCGAGGGCCACCCCAGCGCCGTGATGGACATGAGCTTCGCCAACCAGGCGCTCGCCGGCGAGTATCTGCTGAAGAACAAGGGCAAGCTGGCGGTTGGCGTCCACGCGCTACCCAAGGAGCTTGATCGGGAGATCGCCGCCCTCAAGCTGCGCGCGATGGGCATGCAGATCGACACGCTCACCGCTGAGCAGACGAGCTACCAGAACTCCTGGCAGGAAGGTACGTAGGGCCAATGCAACATGCAACATGCAAAATGGGAAGGATCTCGCTTTTGCATGTTGCATGTTGACTTTTGCATTACAGAGGAACAGTTATGTCAAACACGTTCACCAGCTCGCCCCGCTTCTACTTCACGAGCGAGAGCGTGAGCAGCGGGCACCCAGACAAGATGTGCGATCAGATCAGCGACGCGATCCTAGACGCGTTTCTGAGCCACGACCCGCGCGCGCGCGTGGCCTGCGAGACGGCCACGACCACCGGCCTGATCGTGGTGCTCGGCGAGATCACCTACGAAAAGGGCTACATCCCGATCGAGGAGATTGTGCGGCGCACCGTGAAGGAGATCGGCTACACCAGCGCCGAGTTCGGCTTCGACGCCGACACCTGCGGCGTACTCGTGGCCGTCCACGGCCAGTCGCCCGACATCGCTATGGGTGTGGACAGAGCCCTGGAGACGCGCACCGGCGAGATGACCGAGGCTGAGGTGGAGAACATCGGCGCCGGCGACCAGGGCATGATGTTCGGCTTCGCCTGCAACGAGACGCCGGAGCTGATGCCCGCAAGTATTGCCCTGGCGCACCGCCTGATCCGTCGCCTCGAGAAGCTGCGCAACGATGGCACGCTGACGTACCTGCGCCCCGACGCCAAAACCCAGGTGACGGTGGAGTACAGCTACGGCAAGCCCGTGCGCGTGGACACGGTGCTGATCTCGACCCAGCATGCCCCCGACGTAAGCCAGGAGCAGATCCGCGAGGATATGATCGAGGATGTGATCGTCGCTGAGATCCCGCCGGAGTGGCTCGACGAGCAGACCAAGTATTTCGTGAACCCCACCGGTCGCTTTGTGGTGGGCGGCCCAATGGGCGACACCGGCCTGACCGGGCGCAAGATCATCGTGGACACCTACGGCGGCGTGGCCCGCCACGGCGGCGGCGCCTTCTCCGGCAAAGACCCGAGCAAGGTGGACCGCAGCGCAGCCTACGCCACCCGCTGGGTCGCCAAGAACATTGTGGCGGCGGGCCTGGCGGAGCGCTGCGAGCTGCAGGTGAGCTACGCGATCGGCGTGGCGAAGCCGCTCTCGCTGAGCGTAGAGACGTTTGGGACTGGTCTGGTCGCCGATGAGATGATCATCAAGGCGGTGAACGAGGTGTTCGATCTGCGGCCCGGTGCGATCATCCGCGACCTGGAGCTCCGCCGCCCGATCTACAAGCAGACGGCGCGCGGCGGCCACTTTGGGCGCACCGACATCGACCTGCCCTGGGAGCGCCTGGACCGCGTGGAGGCGCTGCGCAAGGCGGCGGGGCTGTAGGCTGCGAGGGGACAGGGGACAGGGGACAGGGCGCCCCGACGGGTTTTATTAGTTATGAGGGCGGGGCTGCGCAAGCGCAGCTCCGCTTTCTGTTGTGAACCTTGAGTCTGGTTTGACACGCTCCCGTTGAGGGGCGCGCCTGAGCGACGTGCATCCTGGCACAACAAATGCTACAACAGTCCCTGGCTCACTTTGGCATGTGCCAGGTGAACGTGGCATGAGTTAGAAGAGGTCGTATGCGGAAACTGTCTTTTCCACTGCTCGGGCTGGCCGTGGCGTTGGCGCTCGTAGCTCTCGGTCGGCCTGCGTTTGCTGCGCCGGCGTTCCAGACCACCGAGTTTACGGCGGAGCTTTCGGGTAGCGAGGAAGTGCCTGGTCCGGGCGATGCGGACGGTTCGGGCACGGCAATAATCGCGCTTGACATGGCGAGCAACACGCTGACGTTCACCCTGAACGTGGAGAACATCACGCTACCTGCTGCCGCCGCACACATCCACGAGGGCGCGGCCGGGGCTGCTGGGCCTGTGGTGGTGCCGCTGACGGCGCCTGATGCAGCTGGCACAGCCACTGGCACCGTTACGGTCGACGCGGCGCTGATGCAGCGGATTATGGCCAATCCTGCCGGCTTCTACGCCAACGTTCACACATCGGATTACCCCGACGGCGCGGTGCGCGGCCAGCTGGCGATGTCCGGTGCGGCGACACCGGCGGCACCAGCCCCGGCTGGTGACAGTGCGCCCGCAACATTGCCAGCTACTGGCGCAAGCAGCGACCCGATCCTCCCGCTGGCCGGGCTCGCCCTGCTGGCGCTACTGGTGGGGGTTGGCCTGCGCCTGAGCGGGCCTCGGCGGGCTGGCACGCGCTAAGCTTTCGTGAGCGGTGCTGATCGCTGTTGGGCACGACAAGATCGACGCTGCCGGGCTGAAAAATCAGCCCGGCAGTCTTTTTTTGTTGGCGCAGTTGAGGTGTGGCAGGAGCGGCAGGGCGGTTACAATGACCGTGGCAACCCCAGCGATAGTCTGCCACTGTTATGCAGCGACGCTCAACACTTCCGGCTGCACGGCCCCGTCTGGCCTACGTTCCTGGCCTGGATGGCCTGCGCGCGCTGGCCGTGGGCGCTGTGCTGCTGTACCACCACGACGCGCGGCTGCTGCCGGGCGGTTTTCTGGGCGTGGAGCTGTTCTTTGTGCTGAGCGGCTACCTGATCACGGCGCTGCTCTGCTTTGAGTGGCGCGCCTTCGGCCAGATCAAGCTGCGCGCCTTCTGGCTGCGCCGCGCCCGCCGCCTGCTGCCGGCCCTGCTGCTGCTCGTGCTCGCCTGCCTGGCTGTGAGCGCAATGTTCCTACGTGAGCAGCTGATACAGCTGCGCGGCGACGCCTTGGCCGCGCTGCTGTACCTTGCAAACTGGCGCCTGATCCTGGAGCAGCGACCCTACTTTGCGAGCTTCGGGCCACCGTCGCTGCTGCTGCACCTCTGGAGCCTCGCCATCGAGGAGCAGTTCTACCTGCTCTGGCCCGTGCTGCTTGCGCTCGCGCTGCCGCGCCTGCGCACGCGCAGCGTGCTGGCGGTGGCTGGCGTCGGCGCCCTGATCTCGGTGGCCTTAATGGCGCTGCGCTACACCCCGGATGGCGAGCTTACGCGGATCTACTACGGCACCGACACGCGAGCCGCCGGGCTGCTGGTGGGCGCGGCCCTGGCCTGCGCCTGGCCACCGCGTACGCTGCGCGCCCTGGCCGGGCGCCGTGCCGAGCCCTGGCGCGACATTCTGGGGCTCGCCGCCATCGTCGCCCTGGCTATAACCTTCCGCAGCGTCCACGAGTTCACGCCGTGGCTTTACCGGGGCGGCTTCCTGCTGGTGGATCTGGTCGCGGCGGCCGCGATCATCGCGGTGGCCCGCCCTGGCGCCCGAGTCTGCCGTGCGCTGCTCGGCGTGGCCCCGCTGCGCTGGGTGGGCGAGCGCTCGTACAGCATTTACCTCTGGCATTGGCCGGTGTTCGTGTTGCTGAGCCCCGGCCCCGCGCTGCCCGTGGCGGGCGCCCTGCTGCTGGCTGCTCGCGTCGCCATCACGCTCGTCCTGGCGGAGCTCTCCTACCGCCTGGTGGAGCTGCCAGTGCGGTGCGGCGGCCTGGGGCGGGCGTGGAGCACGCTGCGCACCGCCAATAGCATCCACCGTACGGGGCTGGCGCTGCGCTGGCTCACGCCTGCGGGCGTTGTGGCTGCGCTGCTGATCTGGCTCGGCACAGCTGCGGCGGGCGCGCCCACGACCGCCGAGCCAGAGTGGGCCGCCGCCCTGCCCACGCCCGTAGCCACTGGCGCGCCGACGAGCGGCCAGCTGATCGCCCTGCCCACCGTTGCGGCGCTCACGCCCACGCCCGCCCCGCCGCCGCTGTCGGTCACGCCGATCACCGGGGCGCCGCTGCCCATACTACGCGTCGCTGCGGCTCACGAGCCCCTGGCGCCGCCGGTTGGGCCGCCAGCCCCGGCGCACACACGCAACCCACAGGAGCGCCGAGCGCTCACGTATGCACCGCAGCCGGTTGTAAGCGGGCGCGTGCTCGCCGTGGGCGACTCGATCATGCTCGGGGCGGGGCGAGCGCTCGGCGCCGCCATGCCGGATCTGGAGCTGGACGCCGCTGTGAGCCGACAGCTCGCCGCCACCATCACGCTGCTGCGCGCTCGCCGCGACGCTGGCACGCTCGCCGATGTGGTCGTTGTACACCTCGGCAACAACAATTACATTGGCCCGGAGCGCGTGGCCGAGCTGCTCGACGTGCTGGCGGGCGTGCCGCGCGTGGTTGTGGTGAACACCGCCGTGCCGCGCACCTGGGCGGCCCCGAACAACGCCACCATCGCGGAGGCTGTGGCGCGCGCCCCGAACGCCGTGCTCGTGGACTGGCAGGCGGCGAGTGCGGGGCACTACGAGCTATTCTGGCGCGACGGCGTCCACCTGCGCCCGGACGGCGCACAGATCTACGCCGCGCTGATCGCGTGGCAGGCGCAGCCTAACCCATAGCCGATAGCTGATTGCACTACGCCTCGTGCCCGCAGAAGCGCAGCGCGGTGAGCGCCAGGGTGCGCGTGCAGGCGAGCATGTCGGCGATGGGCACGTATTCGTCGGGGCGGTGGGAGACGCGCACGTCGCCGGGGCCAAAGAGCACGGTGGGGATGCCGCCCACATTCACCAGCAGGCGCATGTCGGCGCCGTAGGTCATGCCTTCCAGGAGCGCTGGGGCGCCCGTGACAGCGCCGTAGCTCTCGGCCACTGCGCCCACGATCGGGTGGTCGCTCGGGGTGGCGGCGGGGTCGAAGGTGCCGCCCCACCACTCCAGCAGCGGCGGGTGCGCGCGCAGCCAGGGGTCGGCGGCGACGGCGCGAGCCACCGCAGCCTCCAATTCCTGGCGGGCGACTATGGGCTGCTCGCCGATCGCGATGCCGAAGCGGCCCTCGGCCACCAGGCTCTCGGCCTCGGACGAGGCCCAGGTGCCGGCGCGCACGGTGCCGATACAGATCGGGTAGGGCGTGCGGTAGCGAGCGAACAGCGGGTGGCGATGGCGCTCGTTGCGCGCGCGCTCCAGCTCCAGGATGGCCTGGTGTAGCGGCGCGAACTTCTCGATCGCGCTGACGCCCTCCTCGCGCACGCAGCCGTGGGCCGCGAGCCCATACACAGTGAGGCGGAAGTTGTGCGCGCCGGCCTGGAGCGGCGCCACGCGCAGCTCGGTGGGCTCGATCACCACAGCGGCGTCGGCGGTGTGGCCGGCCACAAGTGCGGCCAGCGTGCCAAGGCCGCCGTCCTCCTCGCCCATCACCGTCTGCACCTGGAGGCGGCCGCGCAGGCGCACCCCGGCATCGTGGATGGCCTTGGCGGCGAAGATCGCGCAGCAGACGCCAGCCTTCATGTCGACCGAGCCGCGCCCGTAGACTCTGCCATCGGCGATGGTTGCCTGCCAGGGCGGGAACTGCCAGTTTGCGGGGTCGCCGGCGGGCACCACATCCAGATGACCATTGAAGATCAGGCTGCGGCCGCCGCGATCCGCGCCGATGGCGCCAACCACGCCGATGGCGCGCTGGCGGGGCACCTCCCAGCTACAGGCGGGGTGGGTGTAGAGCGCAGGCAGATCGATCTCCCAGCTCTGCAC
>JAYUYB010000568.1:0-8485 GCA_043752655.1 Chloroflexota bacterium | reverse complement strand
GCCTTGGCGGCATGCAGCTTGGCAACGTCTACGTCGGCGTGCAGCCGATGATCGGCATGCCGGGCGACCCGATGCGCCTGCTGTTCGACAGAGAGAATACGCCTCACCACCAGTACGCCCTCTTCTACCAGTGGATCCAGCGCGAGCTGCGCGCCGACGCGATTGTCCACCTTGGCATGCACGGCACCGCCGAGTGGATGCCCGGCGTGCAGCTTGGCGTCACCGAGCGCTGCTGGTCCGACATCTTGCTCGGCGGCGTGCCCAACTTTTATGTCTACCCGATCAACAACCCCGCCGAGGCCAACATTGCCAAGCGCCGCGGCTACTCCACAATCATCGGACACGCCATCCCGCCCTACGGCCGCGCCGGGCTCTACAAGGAGCTGCTGGCGCTGAAGGATCTGCTGGAGGAGCAGCGGGGGAGACAGGGAGACAGGGAGACAGGGAGACAGGGAGACAGGGAGACAAGCGACCAGCTACCTTCGCGCCTCGGCGATCTCGAGGAGGCAATCCTTGCCAAGGTGGCCTTGCTTAACTTGGATGCCGAGCTGGCGCGGCGCACGGGCGAGCCATTCGAGAGCTTCGCCTCGCGGGCCTACGCCTACATGCGCGAGCTTGAGGCCACGCTGATCACGGATAGCCTGCATGTGCTCGGCAGCGCCCCGCCCCCCGAGCAGCAGCTCACGCTGGTGGCCGAGGCCCTGAAGATCCCACGCGATGGCAACGCTGGCCTGGGCGATCTGATGCTCGCAGCGCGCAGCGTGCAGCCTGCAGGCGCTGAGGTTCTAGCAGGCTACGGGGCGTTGCTCGCCGCCGCCCGCGCTGGTGATCCGGCCGCCCTGGCGCTGCGCGACCAGGTGGAAGCCGCCTGCGCCGAGTTTGTGCAGCGCGCCGTGCTCCAGGCCGAGCCGGTCGAGCAGGTTGCAGCGGGGCTCAATCTGCAATCTGCAAGCTCCAATCTGCAATCGCTCGCCGCCCACGGCCAGGGCATGCTCGCCGCCCTACGCGACAACACCCAGGAGCTGGACTATCTGCTGCACGGCCTCGATGGCGGCTACATCCCGGCCGCCCCTGGCGGCGACCTGATCCGTGACGGGCTGGCGGTGCTGCCCACGGGCCGCAACATCCATGGCCTCGACCCCTTCCGCGTGCCGTCCGACACGGCCTACCAGCGCGGTGCCCGCATCGCCGAGGCTTTGCTGGCAGCCCATCAGGCTGAAAATGATGGCGCCTACCCCGAGACAATCGCCCAGGTGCTCTGGGGGCTGGACGCGATCAAGACCAAGGGCGAGGCGATCGGCACGGTGCTCGGCCTGCTCGGCGCCCGCCCCGTGAAGGACGGCCAGGGCAAGGTTGGCCGCTACGCGCTTATCCCGCTCGCCGAGCTTGGCCGCCCGCGCGTGGATGTTCTGATGACGGCCTCGGGTATCTTTCGCGACACCTTCGCCGGCACGATCGACCTGCTCGACCGGCTGGTGCGCGAGGCCGCCGACGCCGACGAGCCTGAAGATCAGAACTTTGTGCGCAAGCACGTGCTGGCTATGCTGGCCGAGGGCAAGAGCCGCACCGCCGCCACGGCCCGGCTCTTCACCCAGGCCGAGGGTACGTATGGCACCGATGTAGATGAGGCGATCGAGGGCAGCGCATGGCAGGAGCGCCAGGAGCTGGAGGATCTTTTCATCAAGCGCAACGCCTTCGCCTTCGGCGGCGAGCACACCGGCCAGGCCCAGCCCGAGGTGCTGCGCTCGCTGCTCAAGACAGTGGGCCGCGTGGCTCAAGAGATCGACAGCGTGGAGTACGGTCTCACCGACATGCAGCATTACTACGGCTACTCTGGCGCGCTCAAGGCCGCCGCCGAGCGGGCCACGGGCAAAAGCGTGGCCCTGAGCTACGTGGAGAGCTTTACGGCGGAGACGAAGGTGCAGAGCCTGGAGCAAGTGCTGCGCGTGGAGTATCGCACCAAGCTGCTGAACCCCAAATGGTACGAGGGCATGCTCAAGCACGGGCACAACGGCGCGGCCGAGATCGCCAACCGCTTTACCTACATGCTCGGCTGGAGCGCCACGACCAGCGCGGTGGACAACTGGGTTTACGACCAGGCCGCCGCCACATTTGTGCTCGACGACACGATGCGCCAGCGCCTGGAGGCCGCCAACCCGGAGGCCGCCCGCAACGCCGTGGGCCGCCTGCTAGAGGCGAACAGCCGCGGGATCTGGCAGACCGACGAGCAGACCTTGGACCGCCTGCGCGAGCTGCACGCCGACCTGGAGGATCGCCTGGAGGGCGTGCGCTAGCTGATCCGCTCTTGGGGCTGGTGTTGGCGCAACGAAGACGTATGTTATACTTCACCGTGTCACAAGGCTGATCTAGAAATTCATATGCTACAGGTAAAACAGAGCGCTCGCCCGGTGTGCTATGCACTGGTTGCGTTGCTGGCGCTGCTCGTGCTCGGGAGCTGCGGGCAGCCGCTGCCACCCGACACGACGTTCGAGGTAGTGGCGACCGAGATGGCGTTTACGCCAAGTACGTTTGAGCTCGCACAGGGGCAGATGGTTACGTTGCGCCTGGTCAACGAGGGCAAGCTCGCACACAACCTGCTGATCGACCTGCCCAGCGGCACCCGCGAGATCGCAGCGCCCGACGGGGTCGACGCGCTGCTGACGTTTCCCACCCGCGATGTTGGCAGCTTCCGCTTTTACTGCAACATCGCCGGCCACGAGGGCATGGAGGGCGTGCTCACGATCCGCTAGGACGCTAAAGCGTACGTCCGCCTACGGCGGACGCCTCACTGTGGCGGGCTAAAGCCCTTCCGAAACCCTGGGCGAACGTACGCTTTAGCGTCCTAGCCAACTTCGTGCGTTCGCCTGTGCGCAATCTGCAAGCGCTTACGCCTCGGGCAGGTCGGCGATCAGCACGGCGGTGGTTAGGAGCAGGCCCGCGATCGAGACCGCGTTCTGCACGGCGCTGCGCGTCACCTTCACCGGGTCGATCACGCCCTGCGCCAGCATGCTGCCATACGCGCCAGTCAGCACGTTGTAGCCGTAGCTTTGGTCGCCGTGCGCCTGCTGCCCGCAGCGCACAGCGGCAATAACCACGGCGCCATCAGCACCCGCGTTGCTCGCCAGGCGGCGCAGCGGCTCCTCCAGCGCGCGGCGTAGGATCTGAAGGCCAAAGCGCTCGTCGTCGTTCGCTAGCACAAGCTTGTCCAGGCTGCCGATGGCGTTGAGCAGGGCTACGCCGCCACCTGGGACGATCCCCTCTGCGACGGCTGCGCGTGCGGTTGCGAGCGCGTCCTCCACACGGTAGCGCCGCTCCTTCAGCTCCGGCTCGGTGGCGCCACCAACCTGTAGCACCGCCACCCCGCCCGCCAGCCGTGCCAGCCGCTCCTGGAGCATGTCACGCTCGTAGTCGCTGCTTGCCAGCGTGATCCGGGCGCGCAGCTGCGCCAGGAGCGCTGTGAGGGCCTGTGGGTCGCCATAGCCCTCAATGAAAGTGGTGCTCGCGCTATCGGCGACCACGCGGCGTGCCCGGCCAAGATCCTCGAACGCGGCGCTGTCGAGCGTGCGGCCGGCCAGCGCGCTGATCACCGTGCCGCCCGTGATCGTGGCTAGATCTTCGAGCATGGCCCGGCGATGATCGCCGAAGCCAGGCGCCTTCACAGCCAGAACGTTGAGCGTCCCGCGTAGCCGGTTGACGACAATTGTCGCCAGCGCCTCGCCGTCGATCTCATCGGCGACGACCACGATGTTCCTGGTGACGGCGACTGCATCCTCCAGGGCCGGCAGGATCGCGCCCACGCCCGCAATCGCCTGGTCGGTGATCAGGATCAGCGGCGCGTCGAGCTCGGCCTCCTGGCGCGCCACGTTGGTTACGAAATGCGGCGAGAGGTAGCCGCACGCGATCTGCATGCCCTCGCTGTAGACAACCTCGATCCCAAGGCCTTTGCTCGCCTCGACCGCGATCACGCCATCAGGGCCAACCCGCTCCATCACCTCGGCGATCAGTGCGCCAATCGCCGGGTCGGCCGCAGCGATCGCGGCGACCTGAGCGATGTCGGCCCGATCGCGCACCGGCGTGGCCGTGCGCTGTAGCTCCGCCACCACTGCGGCAGCGCCTTTATCGAGGCCATGCTTCATCTGCATCGGGTTGGCGCCGGCCTCCACCAGCTTGAGCCCTGCGCTGATGATCGCCTGCGCCAGCACGGTTGCCGTGGTGGTGCCGTCACCGGCCAGATGCTTGGTGCGGGTGGCAACCTCGATCAGCAGGCGAGCGCCGATGTTCGCGAAGGGGTCGCTGAGCGTCAGGTCGCGGGCGATGGTCGCGCCGTCGTGGGTGATCGTTGGTGCGCCGGATGGGTTGTCGAGCGCGACGTTGTGGCCACGCGGGCCTAGCGTTGTCCTTACAGCCTCGGCAACCGTATCAACCCCATGCTTGAGCGCACTGTGCGCCTGATCTGCGAAGAGCAGCTGTTTCGGCATCGGCTTAATCTGAGGAACTTGATGCTTCTGTGCCAGCCTGAAGCTGCGCAGACAGCGTGCGCATACCGAGCCGCAGCGCTTGCAGAACGGCATGGCCTGGCAGGCGCAGTCGCGCAGCGAGCTCAGATTGGGGCAGGCCAGCATAGTAGGCGAGCTCGATGGCCGCACGCTGATCGGCGGGCAACGCAGCGAGGGCGGCCTGCACATGGGGCGCCGCCGCGCTAGCCTGTGCGAGGCGATCTCCCGCGTCTAGCGACCAGTTATTGTCGAGCTTCGTGCGATGTGCGGCAAGGAGCGCATCTGCGCTTTGCGGGCTGTGGGCGCACTGCCGCGTAACCGCGATCAGCCTGGCAGGGAGATCGCCCTCCAGAAAGAGCTCGGTGGCATGCCAGCACAGCAAAAATACCTCCCCAACCAGGGCTTCCGCTGCGGGCTGGTTGGCGGTGATGCGCAGCGCCAGGGTGTAGATCAGCGCCCCATAGCGGTCGTAGAGCGCACCTAGAGCGTCGCTATCACTTGCGCTGATCTGTGCGATCAACGCGCGATCCGCCTGAGGCGACCCGCCAGCGGCAGCCGACATATCCGAACGCACCAGTGCGGCAACGGTATCACTCACTGCCATCATGATGCCTGTCTGTGCAGCAACGATGCTGGTGAGCGCTGCCACAACAACACGGGGAAGCGGGCGCCAAAAAGCGCCACAACGGGTCGTTGCCCGCTGCGCGCTTCAGCCTATTTGGGGCCTGACGATCTACCAGATACGCCACCAGGGGCGGCGACCCCTGGAAGCCGAGCCGGAGCCCATGCCGTGCGACTGTGACGGCAGATCGACGGCAAGCTCCTGGTAGCGATTGCGCGCCGCGAGCTCCTGGGCTTCCAGATCGGCGAGCTCGGCTGGCGAGGCCTTGGCTGCCCGCGCCGCAGCCAGCTCGGCGGCCACCTGCTCGCAGTGGCGAGCGTGGGCGGCCAGAATACGCGAACCCGTGCTCTTGTTGTCTGACATCCTGAACTCCTCTATAGGTATGCGCGCAACCATCGGCGTGCCAGGCGACGCAGGGTTCAGGCCCCGCTGTGCGCCCCTCCCCAACACGGAAACGGCTGCCGCAGTGACAGCCGTAAGAGCGCTTGTGATTGGCATGCGCGGCGCGTGCTGGTCTGGCGCTTCCTGGCGCCGCTGCTGCGGTGACCACCGCGATGATTGGAAGTATATTCATTATACAGTATGAGAGCACGTTTCGTACCAACGGCGGCGCCCCGCACCCCGAATCTGCGCTGCTATTAGCGAACGATCGCGCACTTGCTCCGCATCCGTCGTAGCGTGCCAGGGTATCCCCGACGCTGCCAGGGTATCCCTTACAGGCAAGGCTTTCTCTCCGGCAGGCACAGCGTGCTACAATAGCAAGCTCTACAAGGAGAATCAGAACAGCCCCCCTGGAGGGCCATGATGACTGACGGCTCTGGCGCAGAGCACGCTCTAGAGCTACCTCTAGCCTCCCAGCTGCGCCCTGAGGCGTATGCCACGCCGGACCCGCGTGTCGTTGGGATCGGCGCGTCGGCCGGTGGGCTGAAGGCCTTTACCGATTTTGTGAGCCACATGCCGCCCGATAGCGGGCTGGCGTTCGTGCTCGTGCAGCACCTCGACCCGCAGCACCCCAGCCTCTTGCCCGAGCTGCTCGCTACGCATACCTCCATGCCGGTACAGTCGGTGATCGACCAGACCCCAGTCGCGCCGAATCATGTCTACCTGATTCCGCCAAACACCGCGCTGACTATCGCCAACGGCGTGCTGCTGCTGGAGCCGCCCACCGAGGCGCACGGCCATCGCCTGCCGATCGATCACTTCTTCCGCGCGCTCGCCGCCGATCAGGGCGCGCGCGCGGTGGGCATCGTGCTCTCAGGCACCGGCTCCGACGGAACCTTGGGCCTCACGGCGCTCCGGGCGCGCGGTGGCCTCACGCTCGCCCAGACTCCCGCCACCGCACTGTACCCCACGATGCCGCAGCAGGCCATCGCACAAGGTGTGGTCGACCATGTGCTGGATGTCGACGCTATGCCTGCGCTCCTGCTCGCCACAATTGGCCTCCCGCGCATGCCCCCAACCCTGTCGGCGACGACGCCCGCCGCTGCCACCGACCCGCTCCACGCGATCACCGACATCCTCCAGCAGAGCATCGGCCACGACTTTAGCCACTACAAGCAGACCACGATCATGCGGCGGATCGAGCGCCGCATGCAGCTGCTCCATATGGCAAGCCTGGAGGATTACTACGCGCGTCTGCAGCAAGATCGCGCCGAGGTGCAGCTGCTGTTCCAGGATCTGTTGATCAGCGTGACCCAGTTCTTCCGCGACCCTGCGGCCTTCCAGGCTCTGGCCACAACGGTGCTTCCCGACCTGCTGCGCAGCAAAGATGCCGCCACGCCGCTGCGCGTCTGGGTGTCTGGCTGCGCCTCGGGCGAGGAGGCCTACTCGATCGGCATTCTGCTGCACGAGCAGCTGGCGCAGCTCGACGTAGCGCCGCCAGTGCAGCTCTTCGCGACCGACATCGACGAACTGGCCCTTGCCGTTGCGCGCCGGGGCCGCTACGACCCAAGCATCGCCGAGCAGATCACAGCAGCGCGGCTCGCGCAGTGCTTTGTGCAGGAGGGCCAGAGCTACCAGGTGATCAAGGCCATCCGCGAGCTGTGTCTGTTCTCCGCGCACAATCTGATCAGCGACCCGCCCTTTGGGCGCCTGGATCTGATCAGCTGCCGCAATCTGCTGATCTATTTTGACGCCGAGCTCCAGCGCCAGCTTATCCCGGTGCTGCACTACGCCCTCAACCCCGGCGGCTATCTGTTCCTCGGCTCCGCCGAGAACGCCACGGGCGTGACCGCTGCGAGCGAATTTTTTCGCATCATCGATGGGCCGCAGCGCATCTACCAGCGCAAAGAGCGCCTGGTGCGCTCGAACGTCGAGCCGCGCTGGGCGACCGGGGCCGGGCAGCCAGCGCACGGCGGCACGCAGCGTCGGCTTGCAGCACCTGTGGCGCTCGACATCGGCGCGACGCTTGATCGCGTCCTGCTGCGCGACTACGCGCCGACGGCGGCGGTGATCGACGAGCAGGGCACGATCACCTACCTGCGCGGGCAGACCCACCCCTACCTTGCGGTGCCCACAGGCGCCCCGACGACGAACCTGCTCGCCATGGCGCACCCCGAGCTACGCATGCCGCTGCGCGTCGCCATCCGCGCAGTCGCCCAGGGGCGCGCGCCAGCGATGCGCGAGGATCTGACAATCGCGATCGCCGACGGGCTCCAGCGCCTAACCCTCAGCGTTCGACCGCTCGCCGAGCCTGGCGCCGACGCAGGGCTGCTGCTGGTGATTTTGCAGTCGCTCGGCCCGCCAACGCCCTTGGCCCAGTCGGAAAACGCGCTGGCGGCCCGTGGCGAGCCTGCCGACGCGCTCGCGCAGGAGCTCCAGCGCACGCGTGACACGCTCGAGGCGACGATCAGCGAGCTCCAGGAGGCGAACGTCGATCTGACGACGGCCAACGAGGAGCTGCGCTCGCTCAACGAGGAGCTGCAGGCGGCCAACGAGGAGCTGCAGACCTCGAAGGAGGAGATCCAGTCGATCAACGAGGAGCTACAGACAGTTAACGCCGAGCTGAACCGCAAGATCGAGGAGCTTGATCGCGCGAACGCGGACCTGACCAACATCTTCGCCAGCACCCAGATTCCGGCGATCTTTCTCCACACCGACGGGCGGATCGCCCGCTTTACCCCGCACGCAACCGAGCTCTTCGCGCTGATCGACTCCGATGTCGGTCGGCCGATCACCGACCTTAACGCCCGCTTCAGCGACGGTGATCTGCGCCCGCTGATCGCCGAGGCGCTCCAGACCCTGATGCCCGTGGAGCTAGTGATACACCGGATCGAGCGCGACCGCTGGTGGGGCGTCCAGGTGCGGCCATACCGCACACTCGCCAACGTGATCGACGGCGTGGTGCTTACCTTCGCCGACATTACCA
>JAYUYB010000567.1:0-3464 GCA_043752655.1 Chloroflexota bacterium | reverse complement strand
GGAAGCTTACGCCTACCCCCCCTCGTCCACTAGGCTGAGCATAAGCTGGCGCAGCTGGCGCAGGCGTCGGTCTACGCCCTCGGGGCGCACGCGCAGGTCGTCGCGGATGCTGCTGAGCTGGAGCCGAAAGGTGTCGATCGGCCCCTTCTCTTGCTCGGCGCTGGCGTCGTAGGCGCGGTCGAGCGAGCGGTAGGCCGTGAGGATTGTGCGGTCGGCCTCGTCCAGGTCGTTGGCCTGAAGCGCGTCGATGGTGTCGTTGAGCTGGCTGGCGGCCCGCAGCAGGTAGACCGCGCTCCAGAGCTGGCGGTTTTGCTCTTCCAGGTCGAGGATCTGGAGCGCTAGCACGCTGTCGTCGCTCAGGACGGGGGTGGGGCGCGGCGCCGACGCCGTTGTGGGCGAGAGCGGCAGGGCAGTTGCGATTGGCGCTGTCGTCGTGGGCGTTGGGGGCTCAGCTGTTTGGGCAACAGCTGCTGGGGAAGTGGGGCGGGGGAAGAACAGCGCCTGGAGCAGCAGACTCACGGCAACGGCTGCGACCACCGTAGCGAGGTACGGCAGCGCAGCCGCGAGGGCCGAGCGACGGGCAGGCGCGGGTGACGGGGGTGGCGGCACCTCGGGCGCCGAAGGCTCCTCGGACACAGGCTTTAGATCTCGTTCGCCAGCATAATAGCCTGCGCGATCTCTTTCATCGACTTGCGGGTGTTCATCGAGAGCTGCTGGATCTTGCGGAAGGCCTCGGCCTCCTTCAGGCCCTGTGTGTCCATCAGGATGCCCTTGGCCCGCTCGACGATCTTGCGCGTGTCGAGCACTTCCTTCAGGTCGGCGATCTGCTTGTCCATCTCCAGGAACTCCTGGTAGCGGGCCATCGCGATCTCGATCGCGGGCAGCAGTTCGGCCTCGCGGAAGGGCTTGACTACATAGTTGACTACGCCGGCCTCCTTGGCGCGATCCACCAGATCGCGGTCGGAGTAGGCGGTGAGCAGCAGCACCGGGGCGATCTTCTCCTCGGTGAGGATGCGTGCGGCCTGGATGCCATCCAGCTTGGGCATCTTGATGTCCATCAGCACCAAGTCCGGCTTGAGCTCGCGGGCCACGTTGATCACGCTCACGCCGTCGCCGGCCTCGCCAACAACAAGATAGCCGAGACCCACCAGGGTCTCCTTGAGATTCATGCGGATGATCGACTCATCATCAGCGATGACCAGGCGGATCTGAGCCATGGGACACCTTCTATCTCGGGCAAACCTTTACGAAACGCATTGCAGCGCAGTATAGCACGCACCGGAAAGCGGGTCAATCTGTTGCCAAGGCTTTGCGACGCGCCTCAGCGCTTGTAGGCGGCGAGGGCGGCCTCGCGGTCGGGGTAGATCTTGAAGAGCGTATCGAAGCGGCTCTTGCGGAAGATCTCGCCGATCTGCGGCTGAAGGCCGGCAAGGCGCAGGTCGCCGCCCAGGGGCTGCACCGCCTTGAGGTTGGTGAGCAGCATGCGCAGCGCCAAGCTGGCCACGAAGTTCACCTGGCTCATGTCGGCGAGCACTTTGCCTTTGTGGCCGCTGACTGCCTCGGCGAGCGGGCCCTCGAAGGCGGTGACGCCAAGCGCGTCGAGTCGGGCGGGAACCTCGATCACCAGCACATCGCCGATCTGCTCTGATTTCACGCGGGGAACCCCTTTCGTCTGGGAGAACGCCGTTCTACGTTGCGTAATCGCTACATCTGGAGCGCTATTATAGCACGTCGGATGGCTCCCTCTCAATATAGATCAGGCCGCCCGCGTCACGATCAGCAGCGTGATGTCGTCGGCCTGGGGGGCGCCTGCGGCGTATTCGTCCACCTCGGCGATGATCGCATCCACCAGCGCCGGGGTCTCCAGGGCGGCGTTGGCGCGCAGGGCGGCGTGCAATCGCTCGTCGTTGTAGGGCTCGCCCGCCACATCCATCGCCTCGGTGATCCCGTCGCTGAACGCTACAAGGCGCTCGCCAGGGCCAATGCTGGTGCGCAGCACCTCGTAGCTCTGGGACGGCATGATCCCCACCGGCAGGGCGCCAGCGTCGGTCTCGTGAATGCTTGCGCCGCCGTCGGTCACAAGCAGAGGCGGGTTATGGCCGGCGTTCACGTACGACAAACTGCCGCTGGCCGGGTTGAGCACCGCGTAGAACAGCGTGATAAACATGTTGCTGTCCGCGTGCTCGCGGCAGATATAGTCGTTCACCAGCCAGAGGGCGCCGGTGAGCACGCTCTCGGCGTCTAGCACCATGCGGCCCTGAAAGATCCAGGGGGCCTGCGAGGCGGCCCGCAGCAGCGAGCGGGTGAGGGCCACGAAGAGCGCTGCCGTCACGCCTTTGCCGCAGACATCGGCGACCACCAGGCCGAGGTGGCCGTCGGCAAGCTCGATACAGTCGTAGAAGTCGCCGCCTACGGCCTGGGCGCCTCGGCTGTAGGCGGCGAGCTGCCAGCCGGGCAGCGCGGGCAGCGTGCGCGGCAGGAACGACTGCTGGATGCGCCGGGCGACGGCCAGCTCCTCCTCAAGGCGGTTGAGGCGGATCAGCTCGGACTGGGCGGCCTTGAGCTGCTCGTAGGCGGCCAGCAGCTCGGCGTTCTTGCGCTCCAGGTCGGCGATCATGCGCTGGTTGGTGTTGCGCATGCGCGTGGTGCCGCTACGCAGCAGGCTCATCGCCAGCTCGGGGTTAGAGGCAAGCAGCGTCTTGAAAGCCTCCTCGCCAAGCACTACGAGGTCGGCGGCCTCCAGGGCGCGCACTGTGGCCGAGCGGGGGCTGCGGTCGAGGAGGGCCATCTCGCCGATGATCTGGCCGGGGCGGTAGACATCGAGGCGCAGCTCGTCGCCATGCACAAAAGTGATCACCTCGAGCTCGCCCGCAAGGATCACGAAGCACTCCAGGCCGGGCTCGCCCTGGTGGAAGAGGATCTCGCCGGAGCCGAGTTGGCGGCGGCCGATGCTGTCGGCGAGCGACTCGAGGGCGGTAGCGGGCAGCTGGCTGAACAGAGGCACCTGGCGCAGCGCAGAGTCGAGCATGCTATCGCCCTTTAATCACGGTCAGCTCGTTCCAGCCGCTGGCGGGGTCGTGATGGTAGGAAAGCTGGTCGGCGAGCTCGCGTACGAAGAACAGGCCAAGGCCGCCAAGCTCGCGGGTGGCTGGGTCGGTGCTGGAGAGGTCAGGGTCGGGGTGAGCGCTAGGGTCGAAGGGCGTGCCACGGTCGCGGATCGTAAGGCGCAGCGTGTCGCGCTCGACGAGGCATGTGAGCTGGATCACGTCGCGAGTGGCGTCGGAGTAGCCATACTTGACGATATTGGTGGCGATCTCCTCGATCACGAGGCGCATGAGGTAGCTTTGATCGGCGCTGAGCGGCAGGCAGGCCTCGACGCTATCGCTGAAGGCCATCAGCGTAGCGATGCTGTCCCAGTCGCCGGGCACTTCGATCTGCTGCTTCATGGGCGTTCCTGAGCGTAA
>JAYUYB010000566.1:0-8502 GCA_043752655.1 Chloroflexota bacterium | reverse complement strand
GACGGCCCACATTTGCGCTATGAGCCCGCGAGACAGTGACAGGGTGACTTGCCCTCGCTGCGCTCAGGGCTGACCGGGTGACACGGTGACACCTATCTGCACCGTGAGGTGTCTCCTTGTCTCCTTGTCTCCTTGTCTCCCTGTCTCCTTGAGACCGATAGATGGTAGGGACCAGACCGAGTGAATAGGACGCGCCCCATCGCCGGGGCGCTTCGTCATTTCGGCCTGATGGCCGCTTCTGCTTTGGTATAAACTTGCCAGCCTTCGCGGGCGGGTGTACATGATGCGTTACCACACGACATCACGTAGGCCCAACCGAAAGACTGGCAATGATGCATCATACCATCCTCGCTCCGCTGACGCGGCGCCAACAGCGTCTCGTCGCGCGCCTGCTGGCCCTGGCGCTGCTCCCCCTCTTGCTGCTCACCCTCAGCGGGCACGCCGCCGAGCGCCTCCCCTCGCGCGTCTCCTCGACCTTCTCGCTCCGCCTCTCTCGCCGCCGGCGCCCCCGCTGCCACCCCTTCGCCCCTGCGCTCCGCTCCTACGGGCCTTTGCTCAAACCCACCCTGCCCCCCGCCCTACTCCAGGCCTGCCTGCTGCTCCTGCTCCTCCTCGCCGCCCGCGCCCCCGCCGCGCTGCTCCTCCTGGCGAGCCTGTCGCTGCTACGCTACTCGCTCTCGCTCTCCATACTCCTCTGGCCGACCTCCGCCCAGCACGCTAGCTGCTCTTGGCTGCGCCAGACCCGCGCCGACCTGCACCTGGCCCTGCTCCTCGCTCTGGCTGGCCACCTGCTCGCCCACGCGCTCGGCCTTTCCGGCGGCGCCCTACTCGCCGCCCTTGCTCGCCCCTCCCTCCCCCCCAAACCCTCCGCCTCCGGCCGCCTCCTCGAAGACGGTACCTACGAGGTGCTCCTTGGCGACGACTTCGTCATTCGCCGCAAGCCTGTCGACGAGTTCGACCGCAGGATGTTCCTGCTCTTCCTGCGCGACATCCACCTCGTCCATTACCCCTCTAAGCGGCCCTTCCTCGCTCAGACCTGGCTCGCCTCCTGGTTCGGCACCCTCCAGGAGCTGCTCAGCCGCTGGGAGGACTACCGCGACGCCGGCGACTGGGCCAGCCTGATGAGCCGCCACCACGGCCCCCTTGTGCCACGTGAGCAGCAGCAAGCCATCGTCCAGCTCTGGGCTCGCCACCTCTGGTGGCCCGTGGCCGAGCTCCAGGCCGCTGCTGCTGCCGAGGGCCTCTCTCTCAGCGAGCACGCCATCACCCAGATTGGCCTCGACAGCGGTCTGCTCGCCGCCCGCCGCGTGCTGCGCGAGCGCTTCCAGCTCAGTGCCGAGCTCTTGCGCCCCAAGGACGGCTGGCTGGTCGCGCAGCTGTTTGCCCAGCTCGACCAGCTCCAGGCCCATCTCGACGCCCAAACCCAGCCCACGCGCGAGCAGCACGCCGAGCTCGCCGAGCTCGTGCGCCTGCGTGAAGAAGTTGGCCTGGGCACGGGCCGTGAGCTGGAGCGGCGGCTGCCCTGGGCCTACCATCTCCAGCAGGTGCTGTGCGGCGACTGGCAGGCCGTCGACGATGGCAGCATCCACTGCCCCCACTGTGGGAGCACGCAGGTGCGGCGCAAGAGCCGTCAGGGTCGACAGAAACGCTACTACGACGCTCAGGGCAAGCAGCAGACTGTCGAGGTCTTCCGCTACTACTGCCAGAACCCGGCCTGCTCACACAAGAGCTTCACCAACCTGCCGCCGGAGCTCGTGCCCTACTCGCCCTGGCGGGCCGAGGTTCAGCTTGCGGCGCTGGCGGCCTACGAGCTGGGGCGGGGCAGCTACCGGCGCGTGGCGGGCGGGCTAGGGGTCTCGACAGCGACGGCGTATCGCTGGGTGAGCCAGTTCGGCGGGCGGTTACTAGCTGTGGCGGCGCTGTTTGGGGTGGTGCGCTCGAGCGGGGTGGTGGGGGTGGACGAGAAGTGGGTGCGGGTGCATATCCCCGGACGGCGGGGCTACCGCTGGATGTACGTCTCGGTGGCGGTGGACGTCTACAGCTACGACCTCTTGCACATCGCCATCTCGCCGCAGGTGGGGACAGCGAGCGCGCAGGCCTTTCTGCTGGCGCTGAAGGCCAAAGGCTACCGGCCGCAGGTCATTGTGACAGACCTGAACCAGGAGTATGGGGCGGCGATTGGGGCCGTTTTTCCGCAGGCGGAGCATCACGAGTGTGTATTCCACGCGTTGCAGAGCTGGCAGGAGCAGGTGCGCAAGGCATATGGGAAGGAGTACCGCGAGCAGCACCCCGAGGCAGTAGAGCTGCTGCGGCAGCTGAAGCGCATTTTTTGGGCGAAAACGAAGCGCACAGCCGAGCGGCGCTACGGGGAGGTGCTGGCGCTGCGGGAGGCGTACGTGGCGGCAGAGCCGGAGGTGGCGGGGGTGTTTTTGAGCCTGGAGCGGCACTGGCCGAAGCTGGTCAACGCGCTCGAGAGCGAGCGCATCCCGCTGACGAATAACACGACCGAGCTGGTGATCCGGCGCTTTGCGCAGCACTACCAGAACTTCTGCGGCTTCGAGAGCATCGAGACGGCAGAGCGCTATCTGGCGGTGTTCGAGTGGTGCTACCGCCTGACACCGTTTACGCAAGACGCGCAGCGGCGTATCAGGGGCAAGTGCCCGCTCGAACTGGCGGGCTATGACGTGAGCAAGCTGCCGATGGCCCAGCTTTGCCGCAGCCAGCTGCTCGACTGGCCCCCGGAGGCCCTGGCGGACGTAGTCCCCAGGTCGTAACGGTCCCGTCTCCTTGTCTCCTTGTCTCCTTGTCTCCGTGCTATAATTGTGCCGCTTGCCTCTACATCAGGAGCTACCTATGGACCGCTCGGTCATCAGCACCCAGAGCGCGCCCGCCGCCATTGGCCCCTACTCGCAGGCGATTCGTGCTGGCGGCCTGGTCTTTCTCTCCGGCCAGCTGCCGCTCGACCCCGCCACCGGCCAGTTTGTGGATGGCGACGTGGCCGCGCTCACCAGGCAGATCTTTCACAACATCGAGGCCGTACTTGCCGCCGCCGGCTCCAGCCTGGACAAGATTGTCAAAACCACGGTCTTCCTCGCCGATCTTGCCGACTTCCAGGTGATGAACGACGCCTACGCCGAGTTCTTTCCCGCCAGCCCGCCCGCTCGCTCCACCGTGCAGGTGGCCCGCCTCCCGCGTGACGCCCGCATCGAGATCGAGGTGGTCGCCCTGGCGTAGCGCTGCCAGATGCAGCGTTCAGGCGCATCGTTTTGGTCGGCGCCACGGTTTCAAGAGCAGAGAACTGCTGCTCGCTGTGGAGGCCCCAACGATGGACACCGCGCCGCCCGCGCCGCTCTGGCACAAGCTCCTGTTCCCCTGCGCTTGCCTGCTGCTGCTCGCGGGTGTGGCCTGGGCACAGCGCCCAGACGGTCGGCTCCATGTCTATCTGCTGGCCGCGCCCGGCGACGCCGCCCTGATCCAGACCCCCGCCGGGCGCTTCGTGCTGATCGACGGCGGGCGCGATCCAGCTATCCTCGCGATGCTGCTCGGCCAGCAGCTGCCCTTCTGGCGGCGCGACCTGCTGGCGGCGCTGCTCACCGATGGCGACGGGCAACGCCTCCCTGGCCAGGTGGCCGCCCTCGCCCGCTACAGGCCCGCCCTCGCCCTCGCCCCGCCAGAGTTAGGCACGCAGGCCACCGCCGGTGAGTGGCGGCGCCTTGTGGCCGAGGGCGCCACACCAGCAAGTACCCTGCACACGGGGCAGCGCCTGAGCCTTGACGGAGCCACCTTGAGCGTGCTGGCCGCCGCGCCGGGCGACGAGGGCGGCGCGGTGCTGCTGCTTACCTACGGCGCCACCAGGGTGCTGTTTCATACTGGCGGCTCCGCCGGAGACGCCGCAGCCCTGGAGGCCGCCAGCCGCCCGCTCGATCTGCTCGTCTACCCGTGGCAGCGCACCCCCGACACGCCCACAGTGACGGCCCTCCGCCCGCGCGCCATCGCCTACACGCAGGCCTACGAGGCGCCCGAGCCCGCTCTGTTCAGCTACGCTGACCGGCGCCGCTACAGCCCAAGGCTGTATCACCCCGCCAACGATGGCACCGTGGAGCTGCTGAGCGACGGGCGCCGGGCCTGGATTGTTACGAGTACCAAGTAGTGTCGCTGCTCTGGCTCACAATTGGCCCCGTTGCTGTGCTGGCCCTCTCGGGCGTGTTCGCCCTGCTCTGGCGCCGCTTTTACCGCGATGACCCCGCCAACGCCGCGCGCCGCGTCTTCAAGAATAGCGCCGTCACCTTCACCATGCGCATCGTGGTCAAGGCGCTCGACATGGTGGTCTTCTTCATCCTGGCCGGCAGCTTGGCGGTGGCGACCTTCGGCGATTACACTTTCGCCGCCCTGCTGGTAAGCCAGTACCTGGCGATTTTCACCGAGTTTGGCCTGGGCGTGCTGCTTACCCGTGAGGCTGCGCGCGACCCAAACGCCGCCCAACGGCTCTTTGGCGTTACCCTCGGGCTGCGCCTGCTGCTGGTGCTTGTCGGCGCGCTGCCAACGGCCCTGCTGGTTGTGGGCGCCTTTGCCGCCCTCGGCGCGCCGCTCTCGCCGCAGGGCACCGCCGTGATCTTCGTGCTCATGCTCACCCTGGTGCCCAGCGCCTACTCGGGCGCGGTGACGGCGCTCTACAATGCCAGTGAGCGCATGGAGGTGCCCGCGATCATGGAGCTGGTGACGGCGGTGCTGAATTTCCTGGCGCGCATCCTGGTGATCAGCCTGGGGCTCGGGATTCTTGGCCTGGCCTGGTCGGCGGTGGCCGTCACAACCTTTACCGCAGCGCTCTTCTTGCTGCTCCAGCGCCGCGATTTCTTTGCGCCACGTGTGGGCTGGGACGGGGGCGCAATGCGGGCGCTCCTGCCCGTGGCTCTCCCGCTGATGCTGAACAACCTGCTGAGCGCCGTCTTCTTCCGCTTCGACCTCTTCATCGTGCGCGCCTTTGGGGGCGAGGCGAGCGAGCGCCTGGGGGGCCAGTACACGCTCACCTATACGATCCTGAACATCGCCCTGATCGTGCCGCCCGCCGTGACCTTCGCGGTCTTTCCGCTGCTCTCGCGGCGCGCAGGTGGCGACCGGGCGGGTATGGCGCTGGCCCAGAATCGCACGCTCCAGATCCTGCTGGCGTTGGCCTTCCCGCTGGCGATGGGCATCACGGCGCTGTCAGCAGAGCTGGTGCAGTTCTTCACGCGCTCGAAGTTCGCCGAGTACGGGCCGTCAGTGACGGTGCTGGCGATCCTGGCCTGGTTCCTGCCGCTCTCGTTCGCCAACGGGCTGCTCCAGTACGCGCTGATCGCCGTCGAGCGCCAGGCCGCGATCACGCGGGCCTTCCTGATCGGCGCGGCCTTCAATCTGGCGGCGAACCTTGTGGCCGTGCCTGTGGCCTCGCTTGTGCTGGGGCGCCCCGAGTGGGGGCTCTACGCAGCCGCCGTCATCACGGTGCTCTCAGAGCTTGTGCTGTTCCTGGTCTTCCGGCCGCTGCTGCGCGCCGAAGGGCTCACGCCACCCCTGCTCCGGCTCAGCTGGCGCCCCGCCCTGGCGGCGCTGGCGATGGGCGCGGCCATGTTGGGAGTCAAGCTACTCGTGGCGGGCTGGCCGGGCGCGATCCTCGCGGTCCTTGTGGCGCCGTCTGTCTACGCTGCGGCGCTCTGGGCCATCGGCGGCATCGGCGCCGAGGAGCGCGCCCTGGCGCTGCGCATCCTCGGCCGCGCGCCGTGATGAAGGAACTGCCTATGCTTGTCGATGTCGAGAAGACGCTGCGCGCCCACGCGCTGCTCGCCGCGCACTACGGGCCGCGCGCCTGGCGCGGTCGGCGCGACCCGCTCGACGAGCTGATCATGACGATTCTGTCGCAGAATACCTCTGACCGCAACAGCGGCCGGGCCTACACGGCGCTGCGCCAGCGCTTCCCTACCTGGGAGGAGCTGCTCGACGCGCCGACCTCCGAGGTGTACGCGGCGATCAAGCCCGCTGGCCTGGGCAACATCAAGGCTCCGCGCATCCAGCAGACGCTCCGCAGCATCCAGGAGCGCACGGGCGAGCTGAGCCTGGATCACCTGGATGCGCTGCCGCTGGAGCAGGCCCGCGCCTGGCTGCTCGCGCTCGACGGGATCGGCCCCAAGACGGCGGCCTGCGTGCTGATGTTCGCGCTCGGCAGGCCTGCCCTGCCGGTGGACACGCACGTCCATCGGGTAAGCCTGCGCCTGGGGCTGATCGGGCCGCGCGTGAGCGCGGAGAAGGCCCACGCGCTGCTGGAGGCCGCGCTGCCCGCCGAGGCGGTCTACCCGTTTCATCTCAACCTCATCCAGCATGGTCGGCTGATCTGCCACGCCCGCGCCCCCGAGTGCGGGCGCTGCCCTGTGGTGGAGATCTGCGTGTACGTTGCACAATAAAGCCCGCCTATGCGTGCCACTGGCGGCCACACAGGCGGGCTGTTGGAGACAGAACGGGGCTGGAAATCTGTGTCATCTGTGGATAACTACTAGATCGGCACCGCCTCGCCGATGCGCTTGGCGGCGCGGCGCATCTCCATCTTCACAAGGCCCAGGTTCACGCTGCGCTGCGTGATCACCACCAGGATCAGCTCCTTGGCCTCTAGCAGCATAATCGAGCCGTCCTTGGCGTCGATGATCGAGTCGATCAGGGTGCCCACCCCGATCCGCTTGGTAGCCTTATCGATCTCGCCAAACACCGCCGCCGACATCGCGCCGAGGATCTCGGCGTCCTCCTCATCGAGCAGCGTGCTGGCGACCACCAGGCCATCTTTTCCCACCAGGAGGCTTCCGATCACCCCCTCAACCCGGATCAGGTCTTCGACGATACGGCGCATTGCTAACCTCTCGTTCAGCTGGCTTTGGCCCTCTGGCCAATCCGTAGCAAGATAGATGCAGCGACGGCTCAGCGCCCGAAGGTGTAGCTATAGGCAGCCATCGCCTCGCGGAAGCGTCCTTGCTTCGAGTACGCATCGCCGAGCAGCCGGTAGAGCTGCCGCTGGGTCGGCTCGTCGGCGAGGGCGCCAACAAGCTCCTCAAGCTCACCGGCGAGCTCATTGATCGCCTGGCCGTCCTTGATCAGCCCCTTGTAGGCCAGGGACATCAGCTCGGGGCGGCCTGTCTGCGCGCTGAGGCGCCCGATCGCCATGGCCAGCCCGTAATTGCCCGGCTCGGTGTCGAGCTCGCGCAGGTAGCCGTCCAGGGCCTCGTCGCCTGAGGGCAGGAAGTCGGCGAAGCTTTTGATGGGCATTGGCGGGCGGGCGCCACCTGCGGGTTGGCCCATGATCGCCTCGCGGCGAGCGAAGCGCTCGTCGTCGCGGCTGCGGGTGGAGCTGCGCGTGCTGGAGCGGCGCCCGTTGTCGTCGTCGCTGCGCGTGCGTGTGCTGGGCGCGGCCTCGCGTGGCGGTGCCTCACGCCTGGGCGCACGCTCGCTCGGGGGCGGCAGCACCACGCGAGCTGGCTCCTCACGGGCGGCCTTGGGCGGGGCGGGTGGCGCGGGGACGGGCGGCGCTGGGGTAGCTAGTGGCAGCTGCCAGATGTCGTCGAGCTTGTCTAGTGGCTCGGCCAGAAACGCCGTGTCGGCCGTGCTCACCGGCGGCGGCGGCTCCTCTACGCGCGGCTCGGTGCGCTTCGTCACCTTCTCCACCGGCGCCAGGTCGTCCAACCCAAAGTCGAAGAGGTCGTCGGGGGTAGGCGCGGGCGTTGCCGCAGCCTGCTCCAGATTCAGCGCGGCGATCTCGTCGGGCGAGAGGCCCAGATCCGCCAGCGAGAACGGCGTCAGCTCCGGCTCGGCCCCAAAGCTGGCGTCGGCGGGCGTGCTGAACAGCTCCAGACCGCCGCTCTCGGCGAGAGCCTCGTCGGGCTCCGCATCGCCCTCCTCCATCATATCGATAATCTCGTCGCCGTCGCGGATTTCGATCCCGGCGCGATGCAAGGCCCAGCCGATCTCCTCAATCCGCTCGGCCTCGGCCTCTGGGTCGGAGACCACGGCGATGATGTCGGTGAGATCAACATAGCCGCGCTTCTGGCCCATGCTCATCAGCTGCTCGAAGCTTGCCGCAGGATCTTTGGCGGGCGGCGGGCCGCCCGGCGCATCGGCGATGATCGCCTCAAACTCTCCAAGGTCAAGGCCGGCCAGCTCTTCGGCGCTCAGACTCAGCTCGCGCGAGGGGTCGATCACAGGCGGCTCAATCTCGCCGAGGCCGAGCGCGTCTAGCGAGAAAGGCTCGACGTGGACACCGCCCACCTCGTCGCTAGAGTCGTCGCCGTCGAAGTTAAAGTCGTCGAGCGAGAAAGGCTCGATGCCGGCGTCACGCAGCTCGGACTCGGCAGACGACACGGGGCTCGCCACCTCGTCAAAGCCAAAGTCATCGAGCGAGAAGGGCGTCAGCTCCGGCTCCTCGCCTTGGGACCAGCCAGGCACGATCGTGTCGCCGGTGGCGGGGAGGGCCGCCTCAACCTCGCCCGTGCC
>JAYUYB010000565.1:0-3470 GCA_043752655.1 Chloroflexota bacterium | reverse complement strand
GCGTGGATATGTCCCCAGGGCCCGCGGCGCAGGAAGATGGCCCACAGCCCGGCGGCCCGCGCCGGCAGCACGTCGTTGTCCAGCCGGTCGCCCACGTAGGTGATCTCGTTGGGAGCGGCACCCGTCTCCGCCACCAGGCGCGCGAAGTAGGCAGGCGATGGCTTGTGGACGCCCCAGCGCTCCGAGGCCGCCACCAGGTCAGCCGGCAGCCCGATCGCCTCTAGCGCAGCCTCGGCCGAAAGCGGCTGGTTGCCGGCGATGGCAATGCGCAGCCCGGCCGCGCGTAGTTGCGTCAGTACGGGCCGCACGTCGGGGTAGAGGTCGTCGACCCCGAAGCGCTCGGGCTGGCCGGCAGCGACCCGGGCGGCCCGGGCTGCGGCGAGGTCGAAGCCGGGGCGCAGCAGCTGGAACGCCTCACGGTGGTCGCGCCGCTCCGCGATCACCGCACCCAGGGCGGCAAAGAACGTCAGGTGGGTGACACCGAGCCAGTCGGCCCAGCCAGCCCACTGGCGCGTCTCGTCGATGAGAGTCTCGCCCACGTCGAAGCAGACCCAACGAACCTGCGCGAGGAGCGGTGTGCTGGCACTCATTGGCCGCCCCCGTCGTCCCAGCGCGGCGTCGCTGCAGTAAGGATCGCCCGCCGCGCGGGGGCGAAGGCGGCGGAGACGAGCTCGGCCTCCAGGGTGTCGAGCAGCGCGGCCACATCGGCGGTCGCCGTAGTGTGCAGCCCCTCACTGACAATCAGGGCCCGCCGCGTTGCCGCGCTAACGGTCGAGTGCTTGCTCTGGCGGAACGTCCAGCGGCGGGCGTGAACCCGACGCGCCGCGTCGGCGAAGATCACCTCGCCCGGCTCGGGGTGCTCCTCCTCGCCGCTGAACGCCTGCGCGCGCTCATCGCCCTCGGCGTGGCGCACCCGAATAAAGCCCTCGACCTGATCGAGGTCGATCACGGCCACCGGCAGGGCATAGGCGAGCGAGACGGCGTTGCAGAGATCCACGAGCGGGTGGAGCGTCGGCAGGCGGTCCTCCTTGCGGAAGCGCCGCAGCAGCGCCTCGGCCGCCGAGCGGTACTGGGTCGGCTTCAGCCCCATCTGGCTGAAGGCCCGTCGCCAGGCCTGGATTTCCGCGAGGTCCGACTCGGCCACCCCCGCGAGCCGCGCTCGGGCGCGGTCGAAGAGCGGAGCTAGCCGGGCCGAGATGTCGACGTCAGCGCGGATCTGCTCAACCAGCAGGACGCCGGGCACCAGGGTGGGAAAGGCCTTCCAGATCGCCGGATCGTGCGCGAAATACACGCGATGCTCCCTCCTGTGGGGGCCAGCGCTGCGTGGAAGCGCGTCGGCCCCAGATGCGTTTGTCCGTCACCAGCCGGATCACCAGGTCGTGCCGAGCGAACGCCGAAGACCCGGGCGGCATAGGAGGCCGAGGCGACAACCCCGCGCCCCTCGGGCCGGCCGCCCACGGCGAACGGTTCGCCCTTCAGTGAGGGATTGTGCTGCTCTTCGCAGGCACAGAAGAATTGATCGAGGTCAACGTGCATGATTGTGCGCGTGGTCGTCATCTCGTTCTACCACTCGTGGCGCCCCGTCTTACGCCTTCCGCTGCTTCGCGGATCTACGCTGGCGTATCGCCACCCGCTCCGGCGGCAACCACCCACCCTTGGCCAAGCAGCTGCACGGTGCTGCCGCTCGTCGCGCTGAGGTGGGCAACGAGGGTCTGCCCTAGCGCCTGCGCTGCCGCTACCTGCGCTGACGTGATCCCACCAAGCGGGATCTTCCAACGGCGCACCCAGCCCGTTGCCCCGACCGGCCGGTAGCCCAGGTAGCAGAAGCGCCCCGCCGGCGGGCCGTGCACGAACGGCCCAGCAACATCGACCGTCTCGTCATCGTGTGCGACCTTCATCGTTACCCGGAGTGTGAAGTGCAGCGCTTGCGCTGCGGCTGGGCGGCCAGGGTGCAAGGTACCGGCCTTATCCTGCGCGCCAAACTCCATCGTCTGGCCGTCGCGCTCCGCCGGCGGCGGGTCGTGACAGACCAGCGTGAGGGTGAGCGCGCTGGTGCCCTGGTGTCGGTCTGACATCACGATCCCTCCGTGGCTATCGCGTCCAACATCTGAGCCAGGATCTCCTTGACGAGCTTGGCGGCGAGGGCTGCGGTGATCCCGATCAGGTCGCGTACTGGATTGAACTCGACGAGGTCGGCGCCGACGAGGGGCACTGGGAGTGACTGGATGATGCCCAGTACCTCGCGTGTCGTGAAGCCTCCTGGTTCGTGGTGCGAGACGCCGGGGGCGAACGCCGGGTCAAGGGCGTCGAGGTCCAGCGAGAGGTACAGCGGCCCGGCGAGGCGCAGATCCATCCCTGGCCGCCAGTCGCGCATCTCGATCACCTCGACGCCGAAGCGCCGGGCCTGCTCCCGCTGGTGCGGGTTGAGCGTGCGGATGCCGACCTGCACAAGTCGCGCGATGCGCCCCTCCTCCAGCGCGCGGGTGAAGGGGCAGGCGTGGGAGAGCCGGTCGCCGTCAAGCGCGTCGTAGAGGTCGGGGTGGGCGTCGAGGTGGAGCACCGTCAGCTCGGGGTGGGCCTCCCCGTAGGCGCGAAGCAGCGGGAAGCTTACGGCGTGGTCGCCGCCGAGGGCGAGCAGCCGCCCGCCTCGCCGCAGCACTGCCGAGGCTGTGCCCGTGATCGCCGCCAGCGCCGCCTCATCGCCGGCGGGGATGGCGAGGTCTCCCAGGTCGTGCCAGCGCGCATCGGCCCCGAGGTCGTAGCCGTTTTCGGCGCACAGGTTCATGGCCCCGCTGTGGAGGGCGGCGCGGATCTGCCGCGGCGCCAGGGCCGGGCCGCGCAGGAACGACGAGTGCGCGTCCCAGGGTACGCCCAGCAGCGCCACCTGACCCGCTTCCAGTCCATTTAGTTCAAGCACTCTCGCCCTCCTCGCCGCTTGAGCGCGCGTCCCCTTCGTTGTACCACGTCAGGCAGCCAGATCTCGTAGACTCCTAAACGTAAAGCGTAAAGCGTAGAGCGTCATCCCGCTCACCTTGCAGCATCTTCACGCTTGTCTGGTTCGTCTCGTCGAGAAGCTGACGCAGCCCCTCGGCATTCGCCATCTGGTGTGCGTTCAGCAGTTCAAGCCACAGGGGGCTTTCCTCCAGTTCTTGCAGGATGCTGTTGAACTTCGCGATGGGATCAGCGTGCTCCTCGTGTGTTTCGTCTCGCGGTGATTTGCTGCCACAGAGGTTCCAGAGCGCAGCAGCTGTTTGCCCAGCACCATGGCCGCGTCGTCAAAGCGGTGCTTCTGCTGAAGGTGCGCGTAGAGCTTGATTATACTGCTGGCATACGCCTTCGTCCGGTCACGAAGCGAAGTGGTGTCCGACATCTGGCCTCTCCGCTTTACGCTTTACGCTTCCTCGACGGCGTGGCGCAACAGATCCTCCCGCCGCACAATCTCCAGGGCGGCCTCGTGGGTCGCGGCCAGC
>JAYUYB010000564.1:0-8530 GCA_043752655.1 Chloroflexota bacterium | reverse complement strand
CGCGGGTGGCCGAGCAGCGCCACAAGCGCGTGGCAGTCCATCGGCCGCCGCGCGCCGCCGCGCAGCACCTGATGCTCGGAGACAACGCAGTGGCCGGTAGCGAATAGCTCAAGCGTGAGCATGGGGACTCCTGGAGGTTTCCGCTTCATAGGCCGCTTGGGCTTCGTGGTTCACACTGTAGGGCCGGCCTCGCCCCACGCGGAGAGTGTGCGCTCTACGCCCTCCGCCACGCTCAGCGGCGGCGCGTAGCCAAGCTCGCGCCGCGCGGCGGCGATGTCGTAGGTCTGGGTGCGGGCGAGGATCGCCACGCTGTAGCGCGTGAGCAGGGGCGCGCGCCCCGTGAACGCGGCGCGCGCCTCCATAAGCGCGGCGACGGCCAGCATCGCGGGCAGCGGCACGGCCCGCAACTGGTCATCGATGCCGAGCCGACGCAGCACCGTGCGGATCAGCGCCCACAGCGGCACATGCTCGTCGTTGGTAATATGGTAGGTGCCCCCGGTCGCCGCCTGGGCTGTGAGCGCCAGGGCCACCGCGTGGGCCGCATTCTCCACATACGTTATGTCCACCAGGTTATGCCCGGCGCCGATCTGTGGCAGCCGACCGGCGCGGGCGGCCGCAACTAGGCGCGGCAGCAGCGAGCGGTCGCCCGGCCCGAACAGCGCCTTGGGCCGCAGGATCACACTCGGCAGCGCCGTGGCTGCGCGCACCACCTGCTCGGCCTGCGCCTTGGAGCGCGCGTAGGCCGAGCTGAAGCGGCGCGGGTAGGGCGCCGCCTCCGTGGCGGCCACATGGTCGCGCCCGCTGAAGATCACCGACGGCGATGAGATCAGCACGAGCCGACCGGCCCCGTGGCGCAGGCAGCCCGCCACAACGGACTCCGTGCCGCCCACGTTCACCTCCCAGAAGCGTGCGGGCGGCCCCCACGGCGCCGAGAGCGCGCCGCTGTGCACCACGGCGTCCGCACCTCGGCACGCCTCGACCACGGCAGCCCGGTCGCGCAGATCGGCCCGCAACGGCTCGGCGCCAGCGGCGAGCAGCCCGGCCACCTCGCCGAAGTCGCGGCCCAGCAGGCGCACGCTCTGGCCGTCGGCGAGCAGGCGGGCGGCGATGTGGCGGCCAAGAAAGCCGCTGCCGCCGGTTATCAGTACGCGCATCGCTGTGGCATTGTTTCTCGCACGCGCTGCTATGAGCAGCGCAAAGCCGGCACCTAGCTGAGCAGACGCCGATACTGCACGAAGCCTGAGCGGACGGCGACCTGATCGTACAACAGCATCGCCTGTGCGTTGCCTTCGTGCGTGAGCCAGTAGACGCGGCTGGCCCCCGCCTCGCTTGCTGCTGTGGCGACCGCCTCGATCAGGGCTCGTCCGGCGCCCTGACCGCGCACATCAGGCGTGGTGAACAGATCTTGAAGGTAGCAATAGGGGCTTGTCGTCCAGGTGGAGCTATGAAACAGATAGTGCACAATCCCCACGAGGCGACCATCCATAAACGCACCCAGGGCGTACAGCGACGACTGCGGATCGTGGAAGCGGCGCCAGGTATCATCAGTGGTTTCGGGGGGGATCTGCGTCTGGTAGAACGTCTGATAGCCGGCCCAGAGCGGCTCCCAGGCAGGGCGGTCGGCGGATTCCAGCGGCCGGATGCTAACTGTTGACATGCCCTGAGCTCCTTTACTCCCGCAACGGTGCTGGCCTGCGAGTAGGTAGCGGTGCCAGAGGCTGTCACGGACAGCCTCTGGCACCTCATTCTCGCGCCTATCCCTGCTGGAAGGCGGCGTCGAACGCCACGTCTGAGGGCGTCAGGTCGAGTCGACGCACCAGCGCCAGCGCCTCGGGCGCGCCCTGCTCCCGGTTCATGCCATTATCCTCCCACTCGATCGAGAACGGCCCCGCGTAGCCCACCGCGTTCAGCGCGCGGAAGACCCGCTCGAACGGCACGCCGCCCCGCCCCGGCGAGACAAAGTCCCAGCCGCGTCGGTAGTCGCCAAAAAAGCGGTGCGACGACAAGATGCCGTTGCGGCCGTCCAGGTTGCGCACCGACTCCTTGACGTGCATGTGGTAGATCTTCGCGCCGAACTCGTACACGTAGGCCACCGGGTCGAGCAGCTGCCAGTAGAGATGGCTGGGATCGAAGTTGATGCCGAAGGCTGGGCGGTTGCCGATGGCCTCCAGGGTGCGCTGCGTGGTCCAGAAGTCGTAGGCGATCTCGCCGGGGTGAACCTCCAGGGCGAACTTGACACCCACCTCGTCGAACACGTCGAGGATCGGGTTCCAGCGGTCGGCAAACTCCTGGTAGCCGTCCTCGATCATCTGCGGCGGTACCGGCGGGAACATGGCCAGGGCGTGCCAGATCGGCGAGCCGGTGAAGCCGGTGACAACCTTGACGCCGAGGGCGGCGGCCACGCGGGCGGTGTTCTTGATCTCCTCGGCGGCCCGCTGGCGCACGCCCTCCGGCTCGCCGTCGCCCCAGATGCGCGGCGGCAGAATGCCCTTGTGGCGCTCGTCGATCACACGGTCGGCCACGGCCTGGCCCACCAAATGGGCACCAAGCGCCACTAACTCCAGCCCGCTCTCCTGTAGCAGCTCGCGCCGTCGGCGCAGGTAGCCGTCGTCCTCCAGCGCCTTGTCCACCTCGATGTGGTCGCCCCAGCAGGCCAGCTCCAGCCCGTCGAAGCCCCAGTCGCTCGCCATTTTTACCATCTTCTCAATCGGAATATCCGCCCACTGGGCGGTGAATAGCGTCACTGGCCGTGCCATAGATTCCTCCAACTTATAGATTGTGAGACCGGAGACAAGGAGACCGGGAGACAAGGAGCGCCTGACGGCATGTTCAGGCTGTCTCCTTGTCTCCTTGTCTCCTCGTCTCCTTGTCTCCTCGTCTCCGGTCTCCCTGTCTCCTTGTCTCCTTGTCTCCTTGTCTCCGGTCTCTTTAATATTCCGGCTCCACCCACATCTTGCTGCCCGCCGAGCGCTCCACGGCGTCCAGCACCGCCTGGCAGCGCACGCCGTCGTCGAAGGTGGCGTGCGGGCTTGTGCCCGCCGCGATGCCGTTGAGCAGATCGTAGACGCCGTGGGTGAAGGTGTGCTCCCAGCCGATAATGTGGCCGGCGGGCCACCAGGCACTCCAGTAGGGGTGGACGGCGCCGTTGGAGACGAGCACGTTGCGGAAGCCGGCCACGTCGGTCTGCTCGTCGTCTAGCAGCACCTCCAGCTCGTTCATACGCTCCAGGTTGAACGACAGGCTGCCCTTGCTGCCGTTGATCTCGAAGCGGTTTTGGTTGGCACGGCCCTTTGCAAAGCGCGTTACCTCGAAGCTGCCGATTGCGCCGCTCGCGAAGCGGGCCAGGAACAGCGCGGCGTCGTCCACCGTCACCTCGCCCATGCCCACGCCCGCCGTCGCGCCGAGGCTGCTGTCGCTGCCGCCCTCCAAGGGCCGCTGCTTGATGAAGGTCTCGGTGATTCCTGTGACCGTGCTGATCTCGCCGACCAGCATGCGCGCCAGATCCACGATGTGCGCGCCCAGGTCGCCCATCGCGCCCGAGCCGGCCTGGTCCTTTTGGAGCCGCCAGACCAGCGGGAAGCTCGGGTCCATGATCCAGTCTTGCAGGTAGACCGCGCGCCAGTGATAGATCTTGCCGAGCCGGCCATCGTCGATCAGGCGCTTGGCGAGCTGCACCGCCGGCACGCGGCGGTAGTTAAAGTTGACCATCCCGACCACGCCGGCGCGCTGCACGGCGTCGCGCATCTGGCGCGCCTCGGCCAGCGTGTTGGCGAGCGGCTTCTCGCAGAAGACGTGCTTGCCGTGCTCGGCGGCGGCGATCGCGATCGGGGCGTGGCTGTCGCCTGGGGTGGAGATGTCCACCAGGCCGATCGCGTCGCTCGCCACCAGCGTGCGCCAGTCGGTCTCCACCTCGGCCCAGCCAAACTGGTCGGCGGCGGCCCGCACGCCAGCTGCGTCGCGACCGCAGAGCGTGTGCAGCACGGGGCGGAGCGCCACGTCGGGGAAGAAGTGCGCCACCTGCCGGTAGGCGTTCGAGTGGGCCTTGCCCATGAACTTGTAGCCCACCATGCCAACGTTGATGGTCTCTGCCATGGGTTGCCTCTCTAAATGCTGGCGGCGGGCGTAACCCGCACGCCGGGGATATCGCGCAGCAGACGCTCTGGCCCCGCTGGCGAGTAGACTACCAGCAGGCGCAGGGGCTCCCAGCCGCTGTTAACGGTGGAGTGATAGATGTCGGCGGGGATATAGACGCTCGCCCCCGGCCTGATGGCGACCGCCGGCTCGTCGTCGACCATCTGCTGGCCCTCGCCCGACATCACGAAGATAATCTCCTCACAGCCAGGGTGATTGTGGCGCTCGTGGCCCTTACCCGGCGCCAGCACCACCATCCCGAAGCTGAAGCGCTCGACACCCGTCACTGCTGGCTCGCTCAGAAACTTGATCCGGCCCCAGTCGAAGTCAAGCGTGTCGACATCCTCGCCATACGTTACAGAGCCGCGCCCGAGCTTGTGCATGCAAAAACTCCTTCATGACGGTGGACGATGGACGGTGGACGGTGCTGAGCCCTACCGTCTACCGTCTACCGTCTACCGTCTACCGTCTACCGTCCAGGCTACATATACTTGCGCAGCGTCTTCACGCTCTCCTCGACCAGCCAGGAGTAGAACTCCTCGGAGAGCACGCCGCTGCCGTGGTCCTCGATGAACTTCAGCTGCTCGGCGGTGAGCGTGGCGTCGGCGGCGGCCAGTGCGTTCTTGTACGGGTTGGCCGGGGTGCGGTCGATCGGCGGCACGAACTCCACCGTGAGCGAGCCCTCGTAGCCGATCGCCTTGCAGGTGGCCATCAGGCGCTCCCAGTTGAGCGAGCCCATGCCGCAGGCCATGCGGTTGTTGTCGGCCACGTGCAGGTCGTAGAGCCTGCTGCCCGCATTCTCAATCGCCTTGAACATATCCGCGTCCTCCTGGTTCATGTGGTACACATCCAGGCAGACGCCGACATCGGGGGCCACAGCATCGGCCAGCGTCATGGCCTGATCGGCGCGGTTGATAAAGTTGGTCTCGAAGCGGTTCAGCGGCTCTAGCGCCACGCGCACACCCTCACGGGTGGCGTGGGCGTGAACATTCTGTAGGCCTTCAATCGCCCACTGCCACTCCTGCTCGGGCGAGGCCATCGCCTTCACCTTGCCCACCTCGGAGGGGACGATGCTCATCACCTCGCCGCCCAGCTCCTTCACCATGGTCACGCACTTGTGCAGGTAGTCCACCGAGCTGGCGCGCACGGCCGGGTCGGCGTGGATCAGGTCGCGGCCGGCGAACATCAGGCTGATCGAGCCGTAGCAGCCGATCCCGTTCTCCTTGAGCATCTGGCGCACGGCGGCGGTGCCGGGGGCGCCTGGGGCAAGCTCCACGCTATCGTAGCTGATCTCGATACAATCGTAGCCATATTTCGCAAGGCGGCGGATGGTGGTCTCAACCGGCTCGGCCCGCATCCAGTTGTGCATCGAGACGCGCATGGTCTGCTCCTTTGTTGGTGAGGCGCCTCACCTCATACTTCTGATCGGGTGAGATTAGCCTGGTACAGCGACTCGGCCTCGGGCGGCTCGCCGCGCAGCACGGCCAGCAGGTTGGCGGCGGTGCGCATACACATGGTCCGGTAGGTTACGTCGGTGAGCGCCGCGATATGCGGCGTGATGATAACACGCTCGTCGCCCAGCAGGGCGTCGTCGGGGGCTGGCGGCTCGCGCTCCAGCACGTCGGCGGCGAAGGCGGCCAGGCGCCCCTCGCGCAGGGCGTCCGCGACGGTGCGCTGATCCACCACGGCGCCGCGCGCGGTGTTGATCAGGATGGCACCCGGCTTGAGCAGGGCCAGCTCGCGCGCGCCGATCAGGTGATTGGTCTCGGGTGTCAGCTCCACGTGCAGGCTGATCACGTCAGCGGTCGCCATCAGCTCGTGCAGCTCCACGTAGGTGCCGCCAGCGCTGCGGCGGCGGCGGCTCCAGTAGATCACGCGCATGCCCAGGCCCTCGGCCAGCCGCGCCACGCGCTGCCCGATCGCGCCCATACCGACGATGCCCAGGGTGCGCCCGGCCAGATCGAAGCCCTGGTAGCCATCGCGAAAGGCCCAGCCATCGGCGCGGACCGCCTGGGCGGCGGCCACCAGCCGACGGGCGGCGGCGAGCATCAGCAGCAGGGTGTGCTCGGCCACGGCGCCGGTGGTGCTGCCAGGCGCGTAGACCACGGCCACGCCACGGGCGGCTGCGGCCGCGCTGTCGATGTTGTCGAGGCCCACGCCGCAGCGGGCCACCGCGCGCAGCGCCGGGCAGGCCGCGATCAGGCCCGCCGCGATCTGCCCGCGCCCCCTGGTGACAATCGCCACCACCTGCTCCTGCTCCACGGCCTCCCGCACCGCGTCGGCGGTGAGCGCCAGGCGCACCCGGTCGAACGACTCGAGCAGCGCCTGGGCCTCGGGATGGATCGTTTCGAGCAGCAGGATAGTCATGGTTCAGTCCGCTCGTGGTACAGCGTGGCGCCCTCGCCGCGCAGCCCGCGCCCGTCGCCCCGGTTGGAGACGTACACCCCGTCGCCCTGGCTCAGCTCGTCGGCCAGGATCGCCTCGTCTACTGGGGTGCCCGGCGCGCACGAGATCTCGATCAGGTTGCCCGCCGGGTCGCGCACGAACATCTGCATGGCGCCATCGGGCAGGCGCCGCAGCTTGCCCCAGGGCGCGGTGTCGATCACCCCCAGCGCCTTCATACGGTAGAAGAAGCCGTTGAAGTCGTCTACCTGCAGGCAGACGTGGCCGCGAAACGAGGCGTTGTCGGGCCACTCGGTAACATGCACCTGCTGGCGCTCGTTCAGGCGGTAGAACTGGGCCGGGAAGTCGAGGTTGAAGGTGGGCAGCGGCTCAAGGCCAAGCTCCTGCTCGTAGAAGGCGCAGGCCCGCTCGAGGTTGTCGACGATGATCGTCACATGCTGGATCTGGAGCACCTTTGGCATAGGGATCTCCTTACACTTTGACGCCGTACTCGGCGATGAACTCGGGCCGTGGCGTAACCCCCAGGCCTGGCCGCGTCGGCTCGGCGATAAAGCCGTTCTCGGCGACGATGCGCTCCTCCACTAGCTCGTGAAGCAGGGGATTCGCGCCCAGCGAGAACTCGATCACGGTGGCCGCCGGGCTGGCGAAGGCCAGGTGCAGCCCGGCCATAAACGAGAAGGCCGAGCCCCAGCAGTGCGGCGCCAGCGCCAGCTGGTGGGTCGCGGCGAGCTGGGCGATCTTCCAGCCCTCGCTGAGCCCCCCGCAGATCGCCATATCGGGCTGGAGCACATCCACCGCACGGGCCTCGATCAGGTCGCGGAAGTCGAAGCGGGTAAACTCACTCTCGCCGGCGGCAATCGGGATATCGGTGGCGGCGCGCACCTCAGCCATGGCCCGCCGGTCGTCGGGGCCGACGGGCTCCTCGAACCAGGCGACGTCGCAGTCGGCCACGCCACGGCAGAACTGCTTCGCCTCGGGCACGCTGTACGTCCCGTGGGCGTCGCACATCAGGCCGACACCCGCGCCCAGCGCCTCGCGCGCGGCCCGCACGCGCGCCACACTCGTCGCCACGTCGCCGTCCATTACGCCAACGCGCATCTTCACGGCGCGGAAGCCGCGCTCGGTGTAGCCGCGCAGCTGCGCGCCGATGCCCGCCACATCGGCCCAGCCGCCACTAGCGTAGGCCGGCAGGCGCTCACGCATTGCCCCGCCGAGCAGCTGCGCCACCGGCACGCCCAGCCGCCTGCCCAGCAGATCCCACAGCGCCATGTCGACCCCACCAATGGCCGCCACGCTCAGCCCACGCCGCCCCAGGATTGGGAAGGGCCGCCCGCGCGCCACGGCATAGTGATCACGCGGCCCGTTGTACATGCGCTCCCAGAGCAGATTGATCCGCTCCGCGTCCTGGCCCACGAGCATGGGGCGCAGATCCTGCTTCACATACGCCACGATCGCGGCGCAGCCCCCGGCGCTGCCCACGGCGGCCTTCGCCTCGCCGTAGCCTGTGCGCCCGTCCTCGGTGGTCACGCTGATCAGGGTGGCGTCGAAGCTGGCGATCCGGCCGTAGTCGGAGACGTGCTGCCGCTCGTACGGGATCGGGCAGTGCAGCCAGACGGCGTCAATATCAACGATGCGCATAGCGTAATCTTATGTCAAACTTAAATCTGCATCAGGCGGCCAGCAGACGGCGCAGAAACACGAGCCCATCGCGTGCCAGGGCGTCCTGGCTCTCTGCCAGTGGCCGCCAGATCGCGGCGGCGCGAGCGATACTCTGGACTTTGCCTGTAAACGATTCGATCACCACCGGGCCGTCGTAGCCCACATCGCGCAGTGCCTGCGCCACCTCGTCCCAGGGCACATGGCCCGAGCCAGGCGCGCCACGGTCGTTCTCGCAGGCGTGAAAGTGGCGCATGCGCGGGCCAGCGGCGCGGATCGCGTCGCCGAGCGAGCGCTCCTCGATGTTCATGTGGAAGGTGTCGAGCAGCAGGCCGCACGC
>JAYUYB010000563.1:0-3481 GCA_043752655.1 Chloroflexota bacterium | reverse complement strand
AAGGTAGCGGATTCGCGGTGGTTCGCGACCATTCGCGCCTTCGTGGTCCAAAGGGCTCGGGCGTCCCGGCAGATCGGGGGCCGTCGTCGCCTCGCTGCTGGCCGCAGCTCAAGGCGCTGCGCTCCCTGTTCCCTGTCCCCTGTCCCCTTAAAGGGCTACATCGCGGGCAAGCAGCTCGTCCTCGGTCTCGCGGCGCTGCATGAGGCGCGCGCTGCCGTTGGCCACAAGCAGCACGGCTGGGCGCGGCACCAGGTTGTAGGTGCTGGCCATGCTCAGGGTGTAGGCGCCAGCGGTGGCAACAGCGAGGAGGTCGCCGGGGACGGCGGGTGGCAGCGCCACATCGCGCAGCAGCACATCGCCAGACTCGCAGTAGCGCCCTGCCACGTCCACGGGCGCCCCGGCAGGCGCGTCGGCGCGGCTCGCGAGCAGGGCGCTGTAGCGCGCCCCGTAGAGCGAGGGGCGGATATTGTCGGCCATACCGCCGTCGATATGCAGGTACTGGACGCTGCCGCCTGCCGCGAGCTTGCGCCCCACCACGCTGTAGAGTGCCACACCCGCCCGCGCCACAATGGCGCGCCCCGGCTCGACGGTGAGGCGGGGCAGCGCCATGCCGTGCTCGGCGCAGCTGGTGCGCAGCGCGCCCACAAGCGCCTCAGCGTAGGCGCTAACATCGGTGGCGGGCTGCTCGGGGGTGTAGGCAACGCCGAGGCCACCGCCAGGGCTCAGCTCCTCTAGCACAAGCCCGAAGCGGGCGTGGAGGCGTGCGGCCTGCGCCACGAGCACCGCCACAGTGGCCTGGAGCTCGGCTAGCGCGAAGAGCTGCGAGCCGATGTGGGCGTGGAGGCCAAGCAGGCGCAGCCCCGGCGCGGCGAGCACGCGCTCGACCGCCGCATCCAGCGCGGCGAGCGGCAGGCCGAACTTCGAGCCCGCGCCGCCCGTGGCGATATGGGCATGGGTGTGGGCATCGATGTTGGGCGCCACACGTAGCAGCAGCCCCTGCGGTACCGTGCTGCCCGCCGTGAGGGTGGCAAGACGCTCAAGCTCGTCGAGGCTGTCGGCCACCACGGCGCCCACGCCCCACGCCACAGCGCGCTCCAGCTCCGCGTCGCTCTTGGCGTTGCCGTGCATATGCACGCGCTTCATAGGCACACCGGCGCGGCGGGCGATCAGCAACTCGGCGCCGGAGACCACATCGAGCCCCAGACCTTCCTGCGCGATGATCTGTGCGAGCGCGGTGTTGAGCAGAGCCTTGCTGGCGTAGTGGACGCGGAAATCTTCCCCGAGCCGCGAGAAAGCCGCAAGGTAGGCGCGCATCGTGCCGCGCAGCGTAGCCTCGTCGAAGACATAGAGCGGCGTGCCGTACTCGGCCGCGAGGGCCACGCTGTCGCAGCCGCCGATCTGGAGGCGCCCAGCGCTGATCGCGGCGCTGTCGGGCCAGATCGCAGAGTGAAGCGGCGCGCTCATGCGACCCCGCCGAGGCCCAGGCGCGGCGCCTCGACCCGCAGCGCGGCGATCACCTCGGCGATCAGTTCGTCCAGCGGCATGCCGATCACCTCGGCGCCGTGATGGATACCCTCGCGGCTCACCTTGGCGGCGAAGGCCTTGTCTTTCAGCTTCTTCTTCACCGACGGCACCTCCACGGTATGCACCGACTTGTCGGGGCGAACCAGGGCCACGGCGGTGACAAAGCCGCTAAGCTCGTCCACGGCGTAGAGCGTGCGCTCCAAGGGCGACTCGGGCGCGATGCCGCTATAGTCGGCGTGGCTGAGGATGGCGCGCACGACCTCGCTGCCCCAGCCGGCCTCACGCAGGTGGGCCACGCCGTAGAAGGGGTGGCCGGGTAGCTCGGCGGGCAGCGGCTCGCCAGCGACGAGCGTGTTGGAGAGCGCGGTAAGCTCGGGGCCGGCGGGCGGCAGCGCGGGGTAGCGCTCGAAATCTAGATCGTGCAGCAGGCCCACAGCGCCCCAGAGGTCGGCGTCGGCGCCGGACTTGGCGGCAAAGTAGACCATGCAGGCGGACACGGCCTCGCAGTGCTTGCGCAGGCTCTCGGTTTTGACCCACTCGTGGAGGGTGGCGCGGGCGCGTTCGGTTTGCATGTGGCTTAGGGTTTCTCCGTAGACGGTGGACGGTGGACGGTGGACGGTGGGAAGGTTATTGAGGCGTATTATACAATGGTACGTTGGGCTTGCTTTGTGACAGTGAGAGCCGTGATCCGTATCCCGCGTAGCTAAAGCGCCCTGAGCCAGACACAGAAAAGCACCGAGGTTGTTCCTCGGTGCTTTCTGATTTGGTAGCGGCGGCAGGATTCGAACCTGCGACCTTCGGGTTATGAGCCCGACGAGCTGCCACTGCTCCACGCCGCGTCGACTACGTGAGTATTGTAACAAGCTAGGGCAGTCCTGTCAAGGGAAGAATTTGGTGCGGGCGCTGACAGCAGCCCCGCTCGCACCGTTGGCTTGCTGTCAGCGCCCCAGGCTGCTGAGTGCGGCGTCGAGCAGCGGCGCAGCCAGCAGGTTGGGGTCGGTGGAGCCCTGGTTAACGCCGAGGGCCACAGTGACGCCACTTGCAGGCGCGTGCCACAGCGCCGAGCGGAAGCCACCGAAGCCGCCTATATGGCCGTACACTGTCGCCTCCTCCGGCGCGCGTCCCACCGGCAGTACGTGGCGCATCACGCCGAGCCCGTAGGCCAGCTCGGGCATGTTGTACTGGCCTTTCCCACTCACCACGTCGAGCATTGCGGCCCGCGACTCGTCGCTCACCAATTCGCCATCGAACAGTGCGCGCGCAAATATCGTCACATCGCCCGCCGTCGAGACGAGATTGGCCGTGGCGAAGGCGAATGACATGGCCACATCGCGCTGCAGTGTGCCACGCGAGTAGCCCGTGGCGAAGGGCGGCTCCACCGGCTCGTCGGGCGTGAAGAAGGTGTTGTCCAGCCCGAGTGGATCGAAGATGCGCGCGCGCATCTCGCTGGCCAGGCTGTTGCCGGTGACAGCCTCGACGACCATGCCGAGGATGACATAGTTGGTGCTGGAGTAGTCCCAGCTGTTCGGGGCGCCTGGCGCGAAGAGGAATGGGAACTGGGCGGCATAGGCTACGAGCTCGCTGGGCGCGAACTGGCGTGTGGGGTCCTGGTAGGCCTGGGCTGCGTAGCGTCGATCTTCCAGGAAGTCGTAGATCCCAGTAGTGTGCTGGAGCAGATTGCGCACCGTGATCGCCTCTGCGTTAGGCACCAGCTCGGGCAGCCAGTTGCTCAGCGGATCGTCGAGGCTGAGGCGCCCCTCTTCCACTAGCTGCATCACGACGACAGCTGTAAACACCTTGCTGATACTGGCGATGCGCACCCGCGTCTCGGGCGTGATTGGTGTGGCCGCCTGCCGGTGGGCCAAGCCGCTCGCGCCCACCCATGGCTGGAAGCCGGGCAGGTGGACAGCAGCCACGGCGCCGGGGATCGCACCGTCGGCCACGGTGCGGTCGAGCA
>JAYUYB010000562.1:0-3482 GCA_043752655.1 Chloroflexota bacterium | reverse complement strand
TCATGAGGCGGCCCGCGTAGAGGAAGCTGACACCGATCAGGGTGAGCAGCCCGGCCAGCCCTAGCGAGAAGGCGAGCACCAGCGCGAGCCCAAAGCCCACGCGACCGAGCGCGATAGCGCCCAGGAGCACAACCAGTGCCGAGGGGCAAGGCAGTATCCCGCCGGAGACGCCGAGGACCAGCAGGCTACGCCAGCCCATCGGCTTGCCCTCCACGCCGGGGGGCATGTGGTCGTGGCTGTGGCTATGCTCGCCGTCGTGGCTATGGTCGTGGCCATGCTCGTGGCCGTGCTGATGGCTGACGCCGCGTAGCCGACCGGCGAACATGCTGACGCCCAGCCACGCCACGAGCAGGCCGGAGGCGAGGCTGAGCCAGGGGAAGAGCTGCTCTGGCAGGATGTAGCGCGAGGCGAAGAGCGTTACCAGGCCTAGAGCGAAGACGCCCGCAGTGTGGGTGATCGTGGTGGTGAGCCCGAGGAAGATCGCGTGGCCGATGGTGCCGCGCGAGCCGACGAGATAGGCAGCTACGACCGTCTTGCCGTGGCCAGGCGCAAGCGAGTGGGCCGCGCCCCAGATGAAGGCGAGCACGAGTGCGATGGCGACCGAGGCGGGGGTGAGCTCGCGCAGAGCGAGCAGTTCGCTGAGCCTATCGGCCTGGGGTAGACCAGGCAGCGCGACGGGCGCGGCGGCGCTTACAGAGCTTGGGGCGCCACCTGGCTGCGCGGTAAAGCGCACCTCGCGCAGCTCCAGCGGGCTGCTGAGCATATCGGTGGGGTAGATCGTAAGATCTGCGCTGACGCTCACAGCTGGCGCGCCCTCGATGATGACGTCATCGCCGCGCACCACAATCTCGCGCCAGCCGAGCCGCTGGCTGTCGGCGTGATCCGCGAAGGTGAGTGAGCTCTGGGCGGTAACGCCAACATCGGCGACAAAGCGGCAGCTGAGGCGCAAGGTGGCGAGGCCGCCCTGTCCAGGGGGAAAGCTGACAGCAGAGGCGGCAAGGCGGAGAGGCACGGCGCGCCCATCGACGCGCAGATCAAGCTCTGGAGCGAGGGCCGCGCAGCGCTGTGGGTGGTACGCATCCGCCGCGGCGGCGCTCGGAGCGGCGTCGCCAGCGCGGTTAATGGTCGAAAGCTCCTGGTAGGCCGGGATCTCGGCCATGTCGATGAGCTGCTCGACGACGAGCGTGTCGCGGCCAATGAGCAGCGTGGAGTGATGGTTCACGGTGAAGTTGCCGAGCGGGTGGGCAGCCACGGTTGTCGCGGCCAGATGCCCAACGATCAGCGCGACAGCCGCCCCACAGATCCAGCGCCAGACACCCATACGGCCTCCTTCACACGTGATCAGCGGGCTCTGGGATCTACTGCGTAAGGCGAGGGTGTTTTGGTTCTATGCTCCCTAGCGTGCTACAATGCGGACAGTGAGACTCAAGCGCTGCCCGACGCCGGGCATCAGCGGTTGTCCGGCGGAACCCCGGCGGGCGCCCCCCTAAACCAATGGCATTCTACAAAGATATGGAGCTGATCTGCCGCAACTGCGGCGAGAAGTTCATCTTCACGGCCGGCGAGCAGGAGTTTTACGCCGACAAGGGGTTTCTGCACGAGCCGACGCGCTGCCCGCGCTGCCGATCGCGCCGCGAGAGCGGCGACACACGCTCCGCCCGCCCGCCCGAGGGCCGCGACGAGCAGCGGTAGCGGGCGAGGGAACAGGGAACAGGGGACGGGCCGAGCGCAGCGCAGAGCGTTGCTGCAATCTGCAATCCGATTTAGTGCGGGGCCGACGCCGGAAGATGGAGGGTGGCATCGAGCACGCCCGGCTGCATCTGTACGCGTGCCACCTTGCCTGATACGACGATAGATTGCCCAAGCTGCTCGTCGGGCGTGTAGGCGAGGGCGGCGCCAAGCAGCAGGCGCGTGCCGCCGAGATCGAGCGGATACGGCATGCTCCACGCCGCGGTGCCGCGCATAAAGCGGAAGACGCGCTCGGCAGGCCAGCTCGGGTTGATGCGAAAGTCCTCCGCGCGCGGCGATGGCATGTAGCTGCCGCCTGACGCCTGGGGCTGGCGCGGGAGCGGGCCGGCGGCGAGGCGCGGCAGCAACGCGGCCAGCAGCGCGGCGCCTGTGGCGGCGGCCCGCTCCTCCGCCTCGGCCCAGCCGATGCCAGCGGGGAGCGCAAAGTGCGCCGCCGCCGCGATGTCGCCCGTGTCTAGCCCCTCGTCCATCCAGTGGAGCGTCACGGCGGTGTGGGCGTGGCCCGCCTGAAGCGCCCAGAAGAGCGGCTCGGGGCCACGCAGCTCCGGCAGAGGCGAGGGGTGCAGGTTGAGCCAGCCCAGGCGCGGCACGGCGAGCAGCGCGGGCGGGATGCGCCACGGCCAGCAGGCCACACAGATGAGCTCCGGCGCGAGGGCCAGCAGCGCCTGGCGCACGGCAGGCGCGCCCATGGAGCGCACGGCGAGGGCAGGTATGCCGCTGGCTGCGGCGATCGCCAGGAGGCCAGGCGGGGCGGCCGGGCCGAGCGCGATCATGTTGGCAGGCGCGAGCGACAGCGGGGCAGGGGCGACAGACGGCGCGCCGGGGGGCGCGGGCACAATCACTGCGGCCAGCTCGGCGCCAGCCCCCAGGAGCGCGAGCAGGGCCGGCCCGGCGAGGCGGCCCGGCATCCCAAAGAAAACGATGCGCATAGCTCGGGTATAATAAAGTATATCCAGCGGCGGGAGCAAGCCCGTCGCGTCTGAAAGGCGAATAACGATGCCGCGAACTGTCAACTGTGCAAAGCTTGGCCGCGAGCTGCCGGGCCTAAGCCGCCCGCCCTTCCCCGGACCCCTCGGCCAGCACATCTTCGATGAGATCTCGCAGCAGGCCTACGAGCTGTGGCCCGCCCAGTCGACGCTGATCATCAACCACTATGGCCTGAGCCTCGGCGACCCCAACGCCCAGAAGATCCTCATGCAGCAGATGGAGGAGTTCTTCTTCGGCGCGGACGCCAAGGTGCCCGAGGGCTGGTCCCCGCCCGCCCGCCCGGCCAAGGGCGGCGCTCCGCAGCGGAAGTGACAAGGAGACAAGGAGACAAGGAGACAAGGAGACAAGGAGCGCCTACTGGCAGTGTCAGCATGTCTCCCGGTCTCCCAGTCTCCCGAGCGAGCGCCGCGAGCGCTGCTCCTTGTCTCCTTGTCTCCCGGTCATCTGAGTAGCGGGATCTCTGGCAGCACGTCGAACGCGAGCGCCGCGTGGCTCGCGCGCAAGGCCAGCTCCACCGCCTCCGGTGTGGCGCCGCGTGCGAAGATAAAGCCGAGGTAGGCGTCGCCCTCGGGCAGCGGCACCAGCGAGTAGTGGAGCGGCGCGGTGATCTCCACGCTCTCCACACCCGGAACCGTGCGCGCCGCGTCTAGCCCGCGCACAGCGCGCAGCACCCCCGGCTGCGGGATGGGGATCATCATCACGCCGCCGGCGCTCCCCGTGCGGCTGAGCGACTCTACCGGCAGGCC
>JAYUYB010000561.1:0-3486 GCA_043752655.1 Chloroflexota bacterium | reverse complement strand
TGGGCAAGGGCCCGCTCTACCTGTTCTACACGCCCTACCACCTTTGCCACTTCGAGGTGCCCAACACCGTGGCGCGCGTGGCACTGCTCGGCGATGCCGCCCTGCGGCCCCTCGCCGGCCCCTGCGTGGACGTGGTGAGCGCCGCCAAGATCGACCTGAAGGCGGGCGAGATCATCGACGCGCTCGGCGGCTATCACACCTACGGCCTGGCCGAGAACAGCGACGTGACTCAGGCTGAGAACCTGCTTCCGATCGGTATTGCTGAGGGCTGCCGCCTCAGGCGCGACGTGCCGAAAGACACCGTGCTGACCTACGACGACATCGAGCTGCCCGAGGGCCGACTCTGCGACCGGCTGCGTGCGGAGCAGAACGCCATGTTTGCCGCCGCCCCGATCAGCGCATAGGGTTCTAAGAAAAGCCCCCACGTTCCAATTTGGAACGTGGGGGCTTTTCGTGCAGCACAGCGGGCGAGCTACTCGCCTGGGTAGCGCAGCCCCCACTGCGAGCGCACCTCGTCCATGATCTCCATGATTCGCAGCGTCTCGTCCAGTGGCATCAGTTTGCTTTCCAGTTCACCGGCGCGCAGGCAGCGCATCACCTCGGCTGCCTCATAGTTGTAGCCGTTCCCCACCACCGGCAGTCTGAAACTGCGCTCACTCCGGGTGATTAGGGGCTTCAGGTGCTGGTAGGTGCGCCGGACTAGGCGGCTCTGCTTCAGGCCTGTAATCAGCTGCTGTTTTAGACCTGAGGCGCTGGCCGGCGTGTCCACACTGGGCGTGTAGCGCGTAAGGCTGAGCCGCTCCGAGCAGTAGAACGGGGCGTGGATGCGCAGCTTGCCCCGTGTGCCCATGATGGCGGCCTCGCTGCCGGTGTTCGTGCTGAGCGAGGCTGAGAGCAGGGCCAGACGCCCCTGAGGAAAATGCATCAGCAGCGCCGAGTGCTCGTCAACCCCACTGGCGCTCATGCCTGCCTGGCTGACAATGCGATCGGGCATGCCGAATAGCATCAAGGCTAGCGAAATCGCGTAGACCCCACGATCCAGCAGCGCTCCGCCGCCCTTGGCCGGGTCGTAGAAGCGGCTCTGAGCGTCATAAGCCGTGGCCACACCAAAGTCGGCCGTGAGCATGCGGGCCTCGCCGATCATGCCGCTATTCACTAGCTCGCGCGCCTTCTGCATGGCCGGGAAGAAGCGCATCCACATGGCCTCCATACAGAAGACGTGGCGCTTGCGGGCCAGCTCGATCAGACGGCGGGCCTCGCGTGCGTTTACGGTAAAGGGCTTCTCGCAGAGCACTGGCTTGTTCTGCTCCAGGCAAAGCAGGCAGTCCTCCATGTGGCGGTGGTGCGGCGTCGCCACGTAGATCACATCTACCAACGGATCTGCCACGAGCTCATCGTAGCTCTTGTACACTCGTTGGACCGGGATCTGCCGGGCGAAATCTTTGGCAGTGACCTGGGTGCGCGAAGCAACGCCGACGAGGCTGGCGTCGGGCAACGTGCGGAGGCCCTGGGCGAATGCGCGGGCAACATGGCCGGCGCCCAGGATGCCCCAGCGAATGGTTGATGACATAGCGTGCGATCTCTCTGTTGGCTGTGCGGGTTCCAGTGGGCAGAGCAGTCGCTACCTGCTGAGAACTTCGCCGCGACCGAGGGCCCAGGGCATCGGCTCGATTGCGTCAAAGGAGGTGGTCATGCTGTAGGTGCTGCTCCCTTCGGTGGCGTTCTGCACGGCGAGCACGATCTCGTTGATGTGCAGCGAGTAGCGCGCCGAGAGCCGCGCCGGGCGTCCCTCGCGAATGGCGGAGGCCAGATCGGCCACCCCACGGGCGAAATCCATCTGCTGGGTACCGCGATAGTTGTAGCGCGTACCACGGGCCGCCAGGGGATACTTCTGCCGCCAGGGCAGCTCGATATGGCGCCGCTTAAGATTGAACCAGCGCCTAATATGGATCGGCGACGTGTAGTACCAGGTATCCGCTGTGGAGAGCACGCCCTTATCGCCCACGATCCGCAGTGAATGATCGTGCGGCGCAAACAGGCTGCACGTCAGGCGCGCAACAACCCCGGAGCGAAAACGAATGCAGGCCACCGCGAAGTCTGGCGCGCTCACATCTAGCGGCGTGCCTTTGTTCGGTGCGAGGCATGCCGCGAAGCCGGTGACACTCACCGCCGGCCCAAAGAATGCGGGCAGCCATGTAAGCACATAGCCTGCATGCTCAATCGTTGTGCCGACCTCGAACTCGTCTTTGTAGGGCCAGGGCGCCCCCGACTCGCTCGCCCACTTCTTGTAGGGCATACGAAACACCATGCCCTCGTCCATCTCCGCGTAGACCACCCGCGCCTCACCGATGACCTTCTCGCGCAAGGCCTTCCAGATGCTCTGGGCCGTTTCCCCGAGCAGGCTACACGGCGCGGACGAGAGGTAGAGCCCTTTGCGTTCGGCAAGCTCCACCAGCGTGCGGGCGTGATCCATCTGCATAGCCAGGGGCTTCTCGGAGTAAACGTGCTTGCCGGCCGTGAGGGCGGCCAGCGATACCTCGAAGTGGCTGCGCGGGTTGGTGAGGTTCAGCACGATCTCGACGCTCTTGTCCCCGAGGAGTGCCTCGAGGGAGGTGTAGGCATGGGCCTTATGGTAGGCCGAGAACTGCTTGAGCCGCTGGGGGTTTCGATCATAGGCGCCTGCCAGCTCCAGCTCGGGGTGGCCGGGCAGGGTCTTCATGTAGTAGTCGGCAACAAAGCCACAGCCGATAATCGCGACACGCATGAACTATTTGCTCCTGAGCTTAGCATGAGCCCGTCCTATCGTACAACAGAAGGGGCGCGCCGTTGCGACCCAGGATGATCAAGAGCGCTCGTTTGTCTGGTGCAATGCAAGGGCATCGGGCTGATTAGGGGTATAGCGCGGGCTGAGGCCTGTGCTGAGGTGGCGTTGTAGCTGTTGGCCCACAGCGCGCCACGAGTAGCGCTCCTCCGCTACCCGGCGCCCTGCCAGGCTAAGCCGCTCCTGGAGCGCAGGATCGTTCAGCGCTCGAACCACCTGATCGGCGAACTGCTCAGGCGTATCGCCAAGCAGGATCTCTTCGCCATCTTTCAGGCCAAGCCCCTCGGCCCCAATAGAGGTAGAGACGGTGGGAACACCATAGCTGAGGCCCTCAAGGATCTTCAGGCGCGTCCCACCACCGCTGCGTAGCGGCACCACAAGAACCTTCGCGCGGGCCATGTATTCGCGCACATCCTTGACATAGCCCGTCACTTCCACGTCGGGGCGCTGCCCATACGCGGCGATCTCTGGGGGTGGGCTGCCACCCACGATCTTCACAGTGAGGTCAGGGACACGCTGCTTGATCAGCGGAAAGACTTCCTCCATAAAGTAGATCAGGCCATAGCGGTTCGCGTCCACGTGGGTTGTGCCGATGAAGGTAATCTCATTGGCCTGTGGAGCGCGCGCGCGCAGGGTAAAGAAGTCCGGGTCAATGCTGTTGGGCA
>JAYUYB010000560.1:0-17760 GCA_043752655.1 Chloroflexota bacterium | reverse complement strand
CAGATGGCGGCTTGGGCATATAGACAGGGATCGCCTTGCCGTCGATCGTCACCTCGTATTTCATCGCTGCCGCGTTCCCAGACTGAAACGTATGGCTGGCAACCTCGCTCGGCGTGCCGACCTTGTAGCTCTGGCGCTTGCCATCGAAGGCGCCCGCAGGCGGTGTTACCAGATCGGGGAGCGCACCGGCGTCGCCGCGCTGCTTGAAGCGTGCAGCCGCCTCTTCCTCGGCGCGCTGCATCACGCCCTTGATCTCCAGGGTCACGGCGCGCCCCGCTTCCATGGCGCGGGCCATGCGCTCAATTGTTGGAAGGACCGTCGCGGTCATCTCTTTGGCGAAGGCGTCGGCGCCACGACCCTGCCAGCCACCCTGCGCCAGCGGCTCGAAGCTGCGCTGCATGCGCTGGCGCAGCTGCGCGGCCGCCGCCGCCCCGCGCCCAAACTGCGCCGCGATCTTGTCCAGCTCCTCGTAGTTTGCCTGCACGATCTCCGGGGCCATCGCTACGCCCCCTCGGCGCGCACAATAAACTTGAGCGCGATCTGGCTATTCTCCAGAAACACAACGTCGCCGTGGCGCAGCGGCTGGCGCTTCTCGGGTGGCAGGGTGTTGCCCTGACCGTCGCGCACCAGGGTGGGGTTAGGCGAAAGCGGCTCCACGAAGAACACGCCGTCGCTCTCGACGATCTGGGCGTGGCGGCGCGAGACACGCTGCCCAGCCGGGTGGGCTGTGAGATCGACCGACACCAGCTCGTTCCCCGCCTGCCCCAGGTCGGGGCGCCCAATGATCGCCGGCTGCCAGTCGAGCCGAAACACCTTGCCGCTGCCCTGCTCGCGCAGATAGACCGGCTTGCTGGGCCGGCGCGTGCCCGTGGGCGCGGCGGCGACGCGCTCCACCAGGATGAGCCGGTCGCCGCCGCGCACCTGATCGCCGAGCGCGGCCGTGTCGTCGAGGGGCGAGCGGTCGGCAAGCTTGAGCAGCTGGTAGTCGCCGGGGGCGTCGCCAAGGAACTCCAGCTCGCGGAACTCCTCCAGCATTGCGGCCACCAGCTGTGGTGGTGTCAGGGCACTCAGGGCCATGGCCCGCTGTGCGGCCAGGTCGAAGAGATCGATCTGGAGCTCGATCCTGGTGTCGTCTCCGCTCATTGTTCAGCCTCCTCCGCCTGCTCGCCTTGCTCTTCCTCGTTCTCCAGGCTGATCAGCAGCGACTCCTCGTCGAGCCACTCCATGATTGTGCGGGCATTGTCTACGTCGAGCCCCTGCTCCTCCTGCTGGCGCAGGTAGAGCTCGCGCAGCAGCTCAATCCGCACCTCCTCGCGCTGCAGGTCGTTGTTATCGACGGTGGCAAGACGCTCAAGGAACAGCTCGCCGTTGCCGTTGCCATTGCCCTCCTTCAGGTGCGCCACCTCGCGGCGCACCCGCGCCCACGCCACCGTGCGTACACGCTCGGCCTGGCGCGAGAGTGGCCCGCCCGCCACGGCGCCCGCGGCTTGCTCTGCGGCAGGCGCCTGCTCCACCACCTCGGCCCGCCACGCGGCGCGCGTCTCGCCGTAGCGGGCGACAAGCCGCTCGATGTGGCCGTCGAGCGAGCGGGCGCGCCGCTCCTCCTCGTCCACGCCAGGGTCGTCGTCGTAGGGGCTGGCGATCTGGATCATGCTAGTTTGGCCCGAGCGCACCACGAAGCCCCGGCCCACCTGCAGCTCGCGGTTGCGCAGCGCGTCCGGCGTTCGCATCACGCGCAGGGCGTCGAGCGACGCCGACGAGCGCAGGCCAACGCCGAGGTTGGCGCTCTGAATGCGCCGGCGCAGGTCGCTGGAGTTGCCGTCCGGGGCGAGGCTGGCCACCACGTGGAGGCCCTCGCGCCCGTAGCGGCGCACCAGCGTGGACAGGCGCTCCTCGATCTCGCGCTTGTTGGTAAGCTCCTCATTGAAGTCGTCGAAGTTGTCGATCACCAGGAACAGGGCCCGCGGCTCCTCGGCGGCGGCCATGTCGGCGCACTCAGCCTCCAGCTGCGGCAGCAGCGCCTCCAACTGCTCCAGCTCGGTGATGGTGGCGAGGGTGTGGGGCAAGCCAGCCAACGAGCGGTCGCCGCCATACTCGGCGAAGGTGCGCTGAAGATCCACCAGCACCATGCCGGCCTGGGCGGGCTCGTAGCGCTCGGCGAGGGAAAGCACCCAAGCGTAGAGCGCTGTGGTCTTGCCAGAGAGCGGCGGGCCAACCACCATGAAGTGCGGGCCAGCACGCCGCAGGTCGAACTGCACCGGCTGCAAATTCTCGCCGAGACCAAGCACAGCCTCGACGCGCCGCGGCTGGGGCGGGCTCGCGTCACGCAGCAGAGCGGCGAGGGGCACGTTCTCGGGCAGCGTACGCACGGGCGCGGGCCGCGCGTAGCCACGCGCCTCGGCCACCGTCCGCATCTCGTCGGCGATGCGTCGCACCTCCTCGGCCTCGGGGCGCATGGGTCGCCCGGCGGCGTCCAGCACCCCGACGGGCAGCGCCGCGTGGAACATCAGCGGGCGGCGGTCGCGGCGAATATAGCCACGGCCGGGGATCTCGCCGAGCTCCACCGCGCCGCGCCCGACAATATCGAGGTAGTTGTCGGCGTTGCTCTGCTTCAGTGTGAGCCGCTCGCCCATCAGGCCGTAGAGCCGGCTGGGCAAGTGCGAATGGAGATTGCTCGCCATCACGAGCGTCAGGCCAATATTCAGCGAGCGCCGGGCCACCGGGATCAGGCCGTCCTCCAGCAGGGCGGGAAAGCTCTCCTGGAGCTGCGCCACATTGTCGAAGCTGATCACAATCGCGGGCAGCGGGCGATCTGGGTTGCGGGTGTTGTACTCGGCGAGCGAGCCGCAGTCGGCGGCGCTCAGGAGCTGCTGCCGCTCGTCTACGGTGCGCCACATAAAGCTGAGCAGGCGCCGCAGCCGCTCCTCGAAGGTCTCTTCGTCGCCGTAGATCACCGCACCGGTGTGGGGCAGGCCCTCCAGGCTGCGGAAGTTGCGCCCGCCCATATCCACGATGTAGAGCTGCAGCTCGGCGGGCGAGTGGGTGGCGACCAAGCTCATCAGCAGCGTGCGCAGCAGCGTGGTTTTTCCGGAGCCCGCATCGCCGAAGAGGCCGAGGTGGCTCCGGCTCAGATCGAGCCGCAGCGGGTCCTGGCGCGCCTCGGCCGGGTCGTCCACCAGGCCAATCACCGGGGTGAGGGCGCCACCCTCCCAGTTCACGCCGGGCCACAGCCCGGCGCTGTCGCCGTTGAGCCAATCGGTGACGGCGGGGAGCAGATTGAAGCTGCCGCCGTGCTGGGCGTCCTGCAGGATCGACTCCAGGCTGAAGCGCTCGGGCAAGAAGGCCGGCCAGGGTTTCGGCGCTTTGCGCCCGCCAACAAGGTCCGAGGTCATGCGGACAACCATGTCGTAAAACTTAGGCAGCTCCTCGTCCGACACCGGGCGGGCCGGGCGGTCGGGCCACTCCGCCGCAACGGGCCGGTCGTCGGGCTGGGTCTCGCCGGTCCAGGAGACCTGGATCAGCTCCAGGTTTTCGTTGCCGATCTGCAGGTAGCCACGGCCGGGCATGCCATTCGGCAGCAGGGCGGCGTCGGGTTTGCGCAGGAGCTCGCGGCTGGTGTCCATCTGCTCGACGCGCAGGCAGAGCCGGAGCTTGATGTTGGCGCGCATCTGGTCGGTGACGCCCTTGGGCTGCTGCGAGGCCAGGAGCAAGTTCACGCCCTGGGCGCGACCCACGCGGGTGATGCTCTCGATCTCGCGCAGGTAGGCGTCGTTCTGGTCGATCATCTCGGCGTACTCATCGATGATCACGAACAGGTGCGGGTAGGGCGCCTTGGTCTTGTGCAGGTTCTTCTCGCGGTACTCGACGATGTCCTTCGTGCCTGTCTCGGCGTTGAGGGCCTGGCGGCGCCGGATCTCGGCATTGATCGCGGTGAACATGCGCTCGACGGCGGCGACGTTGAGGTTGGTGACAATGTCGACGCAGTGGGGCAGATCCTCAAATGGCTTGAACGCGCCGCCGCCCTTGTAGTCCACCAGCACAAAGTTGAGCAGGTCGGGCGAGTAGTTCAGGGCCAGGCCGATGATCAGGGTCATCAGCAGCTCGGACTTGCCGGCGCCCGTGCCGCCCGCCACCATGCCGTGGACCCCGTCGCGCTTCGCCTCCAGGCGCAGGGTGCGGAAGCGATTGCCGGAGGTAACGCCAAGGGTGGCACGGAGCCACTCGGCGTGCTCGGCCTCGGCGTTGCGCGCCCAGATTGCGGCCGTGCTGGCCTGCAGCTCGGCGAGGAAGCGGCCGGGGGCCTGGCTGATATTGCGCTCCTCGGCGAGCACCTGGCGATACGAGGAGCTCTTGGGCAGGGCGTCGATGCGCAGGGGCTGCTTGAAGCGGCGGCTGCCCCGCTTGATAAACGCCGTCATCTGGTCGCCAACGGCGTAGATCTGCTGGGCCTCGCCGCGGGTGCGGCCCTGGGCGTCGATGGCGCCGGGCACGAGGGCCACCTGGAAGCTGAGCGCCGCGCGGTCGTGGCGCGTGTAGCCGCGCCCGGCGATCTCCTCCAGATCGGGCATGTTCTGGCCCACAATGCCGCTGTAGTCGTCGGCGTCGGCCAGGCGCAGCGTAAAGCGCTCGGTGAAGATGCTGTAGAGCTTGCTGGAGAGGACATTCAGCCGGCTGGCCGTGATCAGCACATGCAGGCCATAGGCGCGGCCCTGGCGGGCGAGGGCAATGAAGCTGGCGAACAGGCTGTCCTCTTCGTCGGCCTGGCCGCCGCCAAAGGTCTCCATGAACTCGCCAAAGTTATCGACGAGCACCAGCACTGCGGGCTCAGGCGTGTCGGGGTGGGCCTCGTTATACTCAGCCAGAGTCGCCACGCGCTCGGTGCTGAAGAGCAGCTTGCGCCGATCCACCAGCTCGCCCAGCTCGCGCAGCAGCTGCTGCACACGCTCCTCGTAGCCGCGCTCGTCGGGCACGATCACGGTGCCGACGTGGGGCAGAGCCTTGAGCGACTCGAGGTTGCGCCCGCCGAGATCGAAGACATGGGCCTGGAACTCGTCGGGCGAGTGGGTGGCGGCGAGCGAAAGCACGATCGAGCGCAGCATGGTGGTTTTGCCCCAGCCCGAGGCGCCAAAGAGCACCGCGTGGCCACGGGCCAGATCCACCACCAGGGGCAGCTGGCGCGCATTGAAGGGGTCGTCGAGCAGGCCGGCGATGGCGCGCATCGCCATGCTGCTCCAGTCCACACCCTCCCAGGAGCCCTTGCCATCGAGCCAGTCCTGGAGGAAGGGGTTGATCGTCAGGCGCGAGCTACGATCAAGGGTGAGCATGCGCTCGTAGGCCGGGTCGAGGTAGCGGCTGCGCAGCGGCGTGGCGAAGGTGAGGGCGTTCGGCAGGAAGGGCGGCCAGGCGGTTGCGGGGCGCGGGCCGCTGAGGATATCGTTGCAGAGTCCCACGCAGACATCGTAGAACTTGGGCTTCTCGCCGCCCTCGCTCGCCTCAGCGAAGGGGTAGGTTTCGCCGGTGTAGGCCACCTGAATCAGCTCGATCTGCTCGTTGCCGACCTGCAGGTAGCCGCGACCGGGCATGCCGTTGGGCAGGTAGGCGGCGTCGGGGCGGCGCAGCATCTCGCGGCTAGTTTCGGGGCCCTCCACGCGCAGACACATGCGCAGCTTGATGTTGGCCCGCATCTGGTCCGATACGCCCACGGGGCGCTGAGCGGCCAGCAGCAGGTTCACGCCGCTAGAGCGGCCCACGCGGGTGATGCTGTCGAGGGCGGCGCCGAACTCGGGGTTGGCGCTGATCATCTCGGCGTACTCGTCGATGATAATGAACAGGTGCGGGTAGGGCTTGTGGCTTTTGTGCAGGCCTTTCTCGCGGTACTCCACGATGTCTTTGGTGCCGGTGTCGGCGTTCAGGGCCTGACGGCGGCGCATCTCGGCGTCGATGGCGGTGAAGAAGCGGATCACAGCAGCCTTGTTCAGGTTGGTGATCGTATCCACGCAGTGCGGCAGCTTCTCGAAGGGCTTGAACGCGCCGCCGCCCTTGTAGTCCACCAGCACAAAGTTCAAGACACTCGGGTCGTAGTTCAGGGCCAGGCCGACAATCAAGGTCATCAGCAGCTCGGACTTGCCCGCGCCCGTGCCGCCCGCCACCAGCCCATGCACGCCGTCCTTCTTCGCCTCCAGCGCGAGCGTGCGCGGCCGGTTGCCGGAGACCACGCCGATCGCGACCTTGAGCCAGTCGGCCCTGGCAGGTTCGAGGCTCTGGGCCCAGCGCTGCCGCGTCACCTCGGCAAGCCGGGGCAGGAAGCTGGCGTCGAGCTCCAGGCCGTGCTCGCGGGCGAGCATCTGCTTGAACAGCACGGCCTTGGGCAGAGCGTCGACGCGGGCGGGCATCGTGTAGCGCTGGCCTCCCTGCTCCACGTGCCTGGCGATCAGCCCGACGAGGCGCTCGATCTCGCGCACCTCGTTGCCGGGCGCGTCGTCGCCGCGCCAGGTATCCACCGGGATCGCCACCTGGAACGCGAGGCCCTCGCGGCCGATCCGCACGTAGCCACGGCCCGGGATATCACCGATCTCAGGCACGCTCACGCCGACGATACCGCGATAGTCGGTGGGATCGACCAGACGCAGAGTCAGGCGCTCGGAGAAAAGGCTGCCGAGCTGCGTGGAGAGCACGCCTGGGTGGGTGGCGGTGATCAGGAAGTGAATGCCGTAGGGCTTGGACTGGCGGGCAATGCCGACGAACTTTTCCAGCACCGTCACGGCGTTGTCGCCCTCAGCATCGCCGCCGAACGTCTCGACGAACTCCACAAAGTTATCCACGGCGAGCACGACCGCTGGGAGCGGAGCCTCGGGGTGGGCCTGGTTGTACTGATAGATATCGGGCACGCTGGCGCCGCTCAACAGCAGCTTGCGCCGCTCGATGAGCTCGTCGAGCTCGCGCAAAATCTGCTCGACGCGCTCCTCATAGCCTTCTTCGTCGGGGATCACCACGGCGCCGACGTGGGGCAGCTTGCCCAGGACGCCCAGGTTGCGCCCGCCGAGGTCAAGCAGATAGGCGTGGAACTGGCTAGGAGAGTGCGTGGCCGCGAGGCTGGCGATCATCGTGCGGACGAAGGTGGTCTTGCCGGAGCCGGAGGCGCCGAAGAGGGCCACGTGGCCGCGCGGCAGATCGACCACCAGCGGCAGCTGGCGGGCGCCGTAGGGGTCGTCGACCAGGCCAATCACGGGCCGCATCGCGTAGCTCTGCCAGTCGAGCTCCTCGGACCAGGGGAGCTCGCCGTCGAGCCAGCTGTTGATCGCCGGGTTGAGGGTCAGGGTGGGCTCGGCGTCGCGGCCAAGGGTGATGCGGTCCACCTGGGCGAGATACTCGGCAGAGGTCACGGCGCGCACAGCGCTATCGGCGGCGATCAGCGTCTCGGAGAGCGCGAGCTGGCGCGGCAGGAAGCCGGGCCAGGGGGCGCGCTGGCGCGGGAGATTGTTGGCCTGGGCGAGCTGGTTGAGCGAGTCGATGATCGCCTTGTAGAGCTCGGGCGGCTGCTGATCCTGCGTGGCGACGGCGGCGAGCCCGCGGCGGTCGGGCCAGATCACCGGGTCCTGGCGGCCGCGCTGCTTGGGGTCGACGTAACGATCACCGGAGTAGGCCACCTGGATCAGCTCGATCTCCTCGTTGCCGACCTGCAGGTAGCCGCGGCCGGGGATGCCGGCGGGGAGAAAGGCAGCGTCGGCGCGGCGCAGCATCTCACGGCTCTCGGCGGGCGTCTCGACGCGCAGGCTGATGCGATACTTGATGTTCGAGCGCATCTGATCCGTGACGCCGGTGGGGCGCTGGGCGGCAAGCAGCATCGAGACGCCCTGGGCGCGGCCCACGCGGGCGATGCTCTCCAGCTCGGCCTTGTACTCGGCGCGGTCGGCGATCATCTCCGCGAACTCGTCGATGATAATGAACAGGAACGGGTAGGGCTGGTGGGTGTTGTGAAGCGCCTTCTGGCGGTACTCGACAATATTCTTGGTGCCTGTCTCCGCGTTGAGCGCCTGGCGCCGCTTCATCTCCGCGTTGATCGCCGTGAACATGCGGGTCACGCCGTCGGCGGCCAGGTTGGTGATGATGTCGACGCAGTGGGGCAGATCGACGAACTCCTTGAACGTGCCGCCGCCCTTGTAGTCCACCAGCACGAAGTTCAAGACACTCGGGTCGTAGGTAACGGCCATCGCGGCGATCAGCGAGATCAGCAACTCCGACTTGCCGGAGCCGGTGGAGCCAGCGACCATGCCGTGGACGCCGTCGCGCTTGGCGGAGAAGACCATGGTGCGGGGCTTGTTGCCCGACATCATGCCGATCTTGGCCCGCAGCCAGTTGGCGTAACGCGGCTCGGTGCTGGCCTGCCAGTTCCGCCACGCCTGGCCCGTAAGATCGTCGAGCGAGCTATGCCCCAACAGATCCAGAAAGGGGACGGCACTGGTCAGGCTGGCGCCGCCGCCCTGGCGCAGCTGGACCGAGGCCATGTCGCGGGCGAGCTGGGCGCACTCGGCGGGGTCGGGCACGCTGTCGGCGACGCCGACATAGTGGGGGCTGTTCACGCCAACGGTGGCGAAGCGAAAGTGGATCTTCTGGTTCTCGCTGTCGCGGCTGTTGGTGGCCGGCGTCGTCCGCTCGACCTCGACCACGGCGGTGCAGCTGCCGGGGATCTTGCTGCGCTCAGGGACGAGGAAGATCACGGCGGCGCCCAGAGCCGGCCCCTCCTCAAGAATGAAGGCGAGCGCAGCGTCGGCTGTGGCGTTTTGCAGGGGCGAGGCGAGATCGTAGGTTGTATCGAGCAGATCGACCACCAGGAGCAGGAAGGGGAGGGCGGGTCCGCCCGTGTCGGCGCCCTCTTCGCCTTCGCGCTCCTGGAGGCGGATCTTACGCTGGGCGAGCAGCTTGCGCAGCCCCTCCAGGTACTGCTCAAGCTCGCCGCCGTCGTCGTCGTCGAACGCCTTCTCGCCGACCTGCTCCTTGATCTCGCTGACAAAGCAGCGGAAGCGGTTCTGGTCATCGCCGCGGCAGTGGGGCAGCGTGTCGGTCCAGGCCCACTCGCGGCGCTGGTTGGCGAGCAGGTAGAGCCGGGCGTCGGCAGGCGGGTGGAAGACGGCGTAGGAGGCGATGAGCGCCCGCGCGAAGCTGTAGACCGCGCCCGCGTCGCCGGCGACGCCGACAGAGTGGGCGACGGGCGTGCGCAGCAGCTCGCGCATCGCCCGCTTTTCCTTGTTCTCGTCGTCCTCTGGGGCGGCGGCCGGTCGCAGCGAGATAATCACCGGGATCTCGGAGACAAAGCGCGCGTCGCTCTCCAGCTTGAGGGCGGCCCGGGCCTGGGGGTTGTCGTACTCCTCAATGTCGCCGAGGCGGTAGACCACGGTGGAGGGCAGGGTGCCCACGCCGAGCCGCACCGTCCCGAAGTCGTCGTCGTCGGTGCGCCGCTCCCAAAGGCGCGACTCCGAGCGCAGGGTGCGCTCGGACTTGCGGGCCTCGTGAAGCGCCTGGCGCACAATCCGGGCCGTGCCCTGGACATCGGGATAGTTGTAGCGGTAGAAGCGCCGCTGCAGGTCGTGCGAGGTCTGCACGGCCTTGTTCAGCTCCACCAGGCGGTTCGCGTAGGCCTGATCGCTCTGCTCACGCTTGAGCTTCTCCTGGCGGATGGTGTAGATCGAGAAAGCCACGGCCGCCACGACGGAGAGAGCCATGGGAATCATGAGCCCGAGGCTGCCCCCGGCGAAGGCCGAGACAAAGACGTAGCCGATGATTGTCACCAGGGGCAGGCCGATCTCGATCAGCAGCAGGTTGCCGGTCTGGGGGTGGGTCGGCGGTTTGGGGATCTGGTGTTCGCCGAGCGGGAGCTCCGGCTGAATACGTGGTGGGCGATCGATGAAGATCTGCTTCATTGGCGCAGCTCACTTATCGTAGCGCGGGCTGGCAGTGGGAGCGCCACACCCTTGACACGCCGTATGGAAACGAGTAGAGTACCAGGCACTCCGGTGATGAGAAGCTAAAGCTAGGCAGGAGGGCGAGCCATGAAGCGGGTCTGCCTGTATTGCGAACGAACCTCGCCAGACAGCAACGTGTTCTGCCAGGAGACGTACTGTCCGTCCGAGATGTCGCCGTACATCTTCGACTACGGCGAGTGGCTCGGCGACATCGAGATCGCCCGGCCGATCATCGTCCTGCGCACCTCAGCGCTCTACGAGGCGCGCCACAACGGCCAGACGGTGCTGCTCAAGGTCGCCCACCCCGGCGTCGAGCATACCGAGCGCCTCAAGCGGGAGGCCACCTTTCTGCGGGATCTTGCCGGCCAGAAGCAGCGCGACGGCGCGTTCCCGAGACTGCTGCCGCCCTACGCCAACGCCACCATCGAGAAGGAACCCTACGGCCGGGCAATGTACCGGGAGCACCTGCTCTACTACTGCCTGTTCGAGCAGTTCCAGGGCGACCCACTGCGCGACGTCCTGCTGAAGAACCCGCAGCTCTGGATCTTCCACGTGGGCTGGATCACCACAGCCCTGGCTGCAGCGGCGGCTGTCCTCCAGAGCAAGGGCCGCTACCACTACGGCATCACGCCGGAGACGCTGCTGGTGCGCTTCAGCCCCGAGTCGGCGGCGCCCCAGGTGCTGCTCTTCGACTTGGGCGTCGCCAGCGACCGCGAGGGCCTGGCGAGAAACTGGTATCCCGGGCTGGTCCCGCCCGCCTACACCGCGCCAGAGCTGATCGACGCCGTTCCCCAGCCCAGCTACGCCACTGATGTCTATGGCATCGGCCTGGTGCTCTACGAGCTCCTGGTCGGCCAGCCGGCCTATCCGTACAAACTCCGCAGCGATGCCGAAGTCTACGCGGCCGTTCTGGCAGGAAAACCGGTACGGATGAGCCGGGTGGAGGATGTGCGCGAGGTTGCCGAGATGGCCGTCGCCGCCATAAGCCCAGACCCGTCGCGACGCCAGAAGAGCGCCGCCGAGATCGCCACCGTGCTGCTGAAGATCACCGGCGATGCCCCGGCCAAGAAGCCAAGCCGCTGGCCGGCGCCACGTACCGCCCTGACCGTGACCGCAGTGTTGCTGGCCGTCGCCTTCGTCATCACGCTTGGCGCAACGTTCGTGTCGCTTATCCGGTAGGCCGCCAACGCTCCCACGTACTTGCACATGCCCCGCCGCTGCCGAGCGACGGGGCTTTGTGTTGGGCCATGTTAGCTGGGAGCGTTGCCAGCGGCCATTAGTGGAACCGTGTCGCCCCCTGCTGGTCGCCGCGCTCGTAGGCAGTGACCGACGTGTTAAGGTCCTTGCCAAGCTCCTCGCACTTATCGGCCATCTGTTTGACGTAGGGCTTGATCATGTTGATGTACTGCGCCACCACCGCTGTTCCCACGAAGCCGATAAAGGCGGTGGCCTGGAGCACCTTGCTGAGGTTCTCCAGCATCTTGTTGATCGACTGGAGCGTGCGACCGATTTCGCCGAACTTCTTGGCCATGCTGCGTACAGCCGGCACTTCCATGTAAACTTCGTTGACGGTCACCGAAGCACCTCCCAATTTGCTAGCCGCGTAGGCCGCTAGAAAAACTTGAACGTATCGGTGATCTTCGACTTCACCAGCTTGCTCACCTCATCGTCGGCCCGATCAATCACGCTCTGGGCGAACTTAAGGTTGTTGCTGATGCCGGTGATGGTGCTGGCCACCTTGCCGACGCCGGGGATCATTAGGCTGGAGACCTCCTGCACAAAGGCGTTGGCGCCATTGCCGCGCCAGACGCCCCCGGTCACTTGCTGGATCATCATCCGCATAGGGGCCATCGCGAGCTCCTGGACCATGCCAAGCAGCTGGTTGAGCTGCGAGAGCACCCCCTCGACAACCTTGCGCGCCAGGCGCATCAGGAGTTTCCCGATCATCGCGCTCTCCTTCTAACTAGTGTCGCTACCGCATACGGTGCTCAGTCTGCCGGCACCTAGCGGAACTGCTGCTTCGACTCGGAGTCGGCCTGGCGCATGAAGTTGATCGCCGCCCGCACATCGCCCTCAAGCTCGGTGAACTTGTCGCCCATGCGCTTGACCGACGGACAGAGGTTGCTATTGATCGCCGAGACGAACTCTGTGCCGCCGCGGCCCAGCAGGGCGCCCTCCTGAAGCATCTGCGCGAGCTTCTGCATCTCCTGCATGGTCTGCTGGAGCTGCGCGGCACCCTCCTTGAAGGTCTTCGCCATCGCCTCGGCCTGCTCGTAGTTGAGCTTGATCTTATCGTTTGCCATCCTGGTCTCCTCCTGCTCGTGGTGCTGGCTTGTAGAGATGCCCTAGATCGGCTGCTTGAACGGTGAACAGGCCTCGTCCTCGGCGGTACGCATCTTCTGTGAGATCTCCTTCGAGACCTGCGACCCCGTCTGCAGCGCGGTCTCCATGCGCTTTAAGGCCGGCAACACCACCCCGTTCATCTCTTTGAAGAACGAGTCGGCGCCGCGACCCATCCACCCGCCCTGCTCCAGCTTCTGCATGGCTGCCCGCACCTTGCGTGTCATATCACTCGTCGCCTGGGCCTGGTTGGCGAACTTACTTGCGACCTGCCCGAGCTTGTCGTAGTCCGCCTGAATCTCGTCGGCCATCTGTCTTTGCCTCCTGTTCGGTGGATACCGCTATGTGAGGGAAGTGATACGCTAGATGGTGCTATTCCTAAACCGAGCGTGTTTTAGCAGCTGACAGACCCAGTTGAACAAAAGACCTACGTGTTTCGCAACTACGTCAAGGAAGCCAGGCCGTGTTAATAGAGACTTAATCTGCATTGGTTTACATACCACTGTACTAACAGTGGTATATCGATGGCCAGCAAATTAGCCTGTCGCACGCACTCTATCTGGCGTTGTGAAAACCCGTAAGGATGAGATGCAGTGTATTGGACCGGGCAACAGTTGTCAAGAGGGAAAAAAAGGTATATGCTGGTCTCGCATGCTCGTGCCCAATTCAAATCTCCGCGCCTTTCCGATCTAGTACGCTGACAGGCAGAGGCAGCTTATATGCTCCCACAGGCCACGCTCCTCCAGGAGCGTTATAGGGTTGTCGACCATATTGGGCGGGGCGGGATGGGTTCGGTCTACCTCGCCGATGATCTTCGGCTGCATACCACTGTTGCCATCAAGCAGATGCTTGTGGCCGGTGATCGCCTTAGCGACGCCTTTAACCGCGAGGCCCAGCTCCTTGCCGCCCTCCGCCACCCAACCATCCCGCGCGTGATCGACCACTTCGTCGACCAGAACGGGCAGTTTCTGGTGATGGAGTACATTCCGGGCGACGACATCGGCACGATGCTGTCGCAGCGCCAGCAGCCTTTCGGGCTGACTGATGTTCTGCTATGGGCCGATCAGCTGCTTGGCGCCCTCGACTATCTGCACAACCACACTCCGCCGGTGATCCACCGCGACATCAAGCCGCAAAATCTGAAGCTGACTGCCAAGAACGAGATTGTGCTCCTCGACTTCGGGTTGGCCAAAACCTCGTTCGCGGGCGCCGGTGGCTCCGACAGCATCTTTGGCTACACGCCCCACTACGCGCCCATCGAGCAGATCCAGGGCCTGGGGACCGACGCCAGGACCGACCTTTATTCGCTTGCCGCGACCTTCTACCATCTGCTTACCGGCAAGATGCCGGTCGACGCTGTGAGCCGTGCCAGTGCGGTCGTCAACGATCAGCTCGATCCACTTACCCCGCCCGACGAGCTCGACCCCGCAGTGCCTCCAGCCGTGGCCGAGGTCCTGATGCAGGCGCTGGCCCAGAAGGCTAGCGAGCGGCCACATTCTGCGGCCGAAATGCGCGAGAGTCTTCGGATCGCCGTCCACGACTCTGCCTCGCTGGATCTGCCGCTGCGCCGGAACGCCAGACTGCTCACTCGTCAGGGGAACTTGCAGGAGCCTACCCGCGCCAGAAGTACCATCCGCCTCCCTGCTCCTGGTCAAGAAGCCCAGCGACAAGCAGGCCGGCGCCCAATCTGGCAGCTTGTCTTGGGCGTCGGCGCGGTTGTAACACTGGCGGGTGCGAGCGTCCTTGGCTGGAACGCCGCCAGGGGCCCTGCTGCGGCACCGACCAGCGTCCCGGCCGTTGTCGTCCCGGCCACCGCCGAGCTTATGAAGGGGAGCCTGAATATCGCCGTCGCCGACTTTACCCCGTCCGAGCAGGCCGGTTGTGCTGTGCAGGCAGACGAGGCCAGCGGCCTGGCCATGGTGGTCTACCAGGCGCTGCTCGACCAGATGCAGACGGCCAAGGGTGGTTCTACCCCCAGCGGCGCAGGCACGGTGAGCCTCGGCGACTTCGAGCTCCGCTCGCCCGAGCAAACGGGCAGCCTCGTCTCGGGCGATAGTCGGGCCGCAGCCGCCAAAGCCAAAGCCGAAGAGCTCAACGCCGACGTGGTGCTCTACGGCGATGTCGCGTGCCAGGAGGCTCCCCGCCAGACGCTGCTGCGGCCCCAGATCTATATCTCCGACCGCAAGCTCCAGTCGTTCGACCAGCTGCTCTTTATCGGCGAGCATGCGTTCGGCCCCGAGTTGGTTAGCTCGGGCCTGCCCACCAGTGGGCCAACACGCCAGAGTATCGCTGCGGGCCTGGTTCCGCGCATGACGGTGCTTACCCAGTTCTTAGTGGGGCTTGACTATTACTACGCCGGCACATACGATCAGGCCTACACCGCGTTCAGCGCAGCCAACGCCGTCCCCGCCTTCGACGACAAGTTTATTACCTCCATGGTTACTCTCTATCAGGGGACGACCGCATCGCGCCGCAGGGAGTTTGACGAGGCGCGCGAGCACTACCAGAAGGTGCTGGAGCTCGATCCCTCGAACCAGACGGCGCTCTACTCGCTCGCCGACGCCAGCTTCTGGCGGGCGCGTGGCAACTGTTCGCCCGCCAAGCAGAGCGACGCTGAGCAGCCTACGGATACGGAGGGCCTTAGGGAGTCGCTCAGTCTTTACCAGCAAGTGGATGCCCCAGGCGACAGCGCGCTCGACAAAACGGTTCGCGGGATGACCGCGTTCGGCCTGGGCCAGCTCTACTCCTGCATGACCCAGGCCCAGATCGCCGACGAGACGGGGAGGATGAACTACTGGCCAGACGCCGAGCAGTTCTTCAAGCAGGCGATCACACTGCTCGACCAGGAAGGTGCCTATGCCAAAGATTTCCTCGCTGAGTCCCATGCCGGCCTCGCCGTGGTCTATCTTTCATCGTTGAGCTCCCGCGACCGCGCGACGGTGGACGCCGTCTGGCGCCGTGCGGGCGAGGAGTACTGTTCGGCGAGCAAGCTTAGTGGCTACGCCTACCGCCAGGCGTCGTTCCTGCACCGCCTGGCCGCAATCCACGGCTACCTCGGCGAGCTTGATCAGGCGGAGATCGAGCGCCAGAAAGCGATTAGCCTTGACCCAGCCAGCGCCGAGCAACAGGATGGCGGTCTGCACAAGCAGTGGCTCGCCGACAGACAGAGTGGCGTGGTTTCCAAGGAGCCAGTTTGGAAGTGTGAGTAGGAGATTGAGGCCGACCGCTCAGATGCGCTCATTTATCCTAACCAAACAAGGAGGCGAGCATGGCACGAACAACGCGGATGGTGGGCGCCGGACTCTTCCTGTCACTGCTGTTGGGCAGCGCTCTGACTATGCTGCCTCCTGCTGGTGCACAGTCTACTGAGGTCTGCTTCGCTGAGACCAACTTCTGCATCGATGGTGCCTTCCGCAGCTTCTGGGAGCGGGCTGGCCTCGCCACAATTGGCTTCCCGCTGAGCGCCGCCGCCGCCCCCCCCACGCCTGGCAGCGCCACCGCGCAGCAGTGGTTCGAGCGTCACCGCCTCGAACTGCACCCTGCCAACCCCCAACCCTATAACCTGCTCCTGGGTCGCGTCGGCGCCGAACGCCTCGCCCAGCTCGGGCGCGACTGGCAGAGCGCCCCCCCGGCACTGCCCCAGGATGGCTGCCGCTTCTTCCCCGAGACTGGGCACAATCTGTGCCCGCCGTTCCTGGCCGCCTGGCAGAGCGTGGGGCTAGATCTGGACGGACAGGTGGGTGTCGGCCCCGCCGAGAGCCTGGCCCTATTTGGTCTGCCGCTGACCGAGGCGCAAGTAGAGGATGTGGAGGGGCAGCCCTACACGGTGCAGTGGTTTGAGCGGGCGCGCTTCGAGCTGCACCAGGACGGTGGCACAACGCGGGTGCTCTTTGGCCGGCTCGGAGCGGAGTTGCTAGCGGGTGGGGCAGCGGTGGGTGGAGCACCGGTGAGCGTGCCGACCGCGCCAGCGGCGACCGCGACCGGTGTGCCGCCGACCAGCGTGGCGCCCACGGCCACGCGTGCCCCGCGCCGCCCGACGAGCACGCCCGAAGATGAGCCGCAGCCGACGAGCCCCGCCGAACCCTCCAGCACCTCGGCGCCGCAGCCCACCAGTACGCGCCTGCCTACGAGCACGGCAGTTCCACCCACTAGGACGCCCGTGCCGCCCTCGCCCACGCCCGTGCCGCCCTCGCCCACGCCCGTGCCTGACCCTTACGACTCGCCTGGCACCCCACCCCCCGGCTTCAACGACTCGGGCGGGCTACCATCGGCCAGCGGCGGCACATCGCCACTAGAAAGTTTCGATGCAGCGACCGATACGCGCAACATCGGTGGTCTGATCTGCTTCCAGGTTGATCAGTCGGCCGGTGCGCCTGACTTCAGCGGTACCCAGACTTTCACCGTTACCACGGATCTCGGCGTCGTAGTGGAGACCGGCATTGTGGAACTGGACGCAGCCGAGCCTTCTGTGCTTTGGCGCTGGGTGCCCGATCTGGAGTACGCGCCGGGCGTCTACCGGGTCTCGACCGCGGTTAGCCCTACCCTCACCATCAGCGGCACACTGCTGCTCGAGCGCAAAGCCGTCGGAGCGGGGCGCAACCTCGTCGTTAAACGTACGGACATGGCCATCAACCTGGACGACTTCAACAACTGCAACGATACTATCTTCGGCGAGCCCGGCGACGAGTTTGCGCTCGTGATGACCGGCTTTGAGGCCAACGAGGAGGTGCCGCTCTACCTCTATGGCACACCGGGCTGCACGACAACGTCCCCCGCCTGCTTTCGCGGCCTGCTCGACACGGTCACCACCGACGCGAACGGGCAGGCCTACCTGCTGCTTCCAACCCTGCCAACCTACTCCAATGGCGCGTACATCATTTTGACCGAAGAGCAGGCGCGGGCGGAACTTATCGACAACGGCAGTCTCCAGTTCCAGGCGGTTTGGTATCAACGCTTCAATCTGCGCTGAGCTGGCCGGGCGGGCTGCGTGACTGCCAGGGCAGAGCTTCCGCCGACACGGCATGTGTGGCGCCAAACAGCGGGCTGCGACGATTGAAAGGCAACGCTCATGAATCGAGTTCTACGCTCCATCTATGTGGTGCTCTTCCTTGTCGCCGCCCTATTAAGCGCCTCCTGGCCCACGGTGGGGCTGCGTGCGCAGGAGTCGCCCCAGGCTACCCCTGCACAGGCCGCCCTGCGCGTCTATCTCCCACTTATCGCCACCTCTGTGGGGCTGCCAAGCTTCACATTGATCTACCCTGAGGCGGGTGCAACGGTGGGCGGGACGTCTATCATCGCCGCACGGGCCCTGGTCGCCACCTCGGTGACGAGCATCAGCTTTCGCGCCGGCACCCTCGAGCTTGGCACCGACACCACGCCTGCCGATGGCTACCAGGTCTTCCTCGACGCGGCACAGTTGCCCGCCGGCCCGGTGACAATCACGGCGACTGCCCGTGGACCA
>JAYUYB010000559.1:0-8562 GCA_043752655.1 Chloroflexota bacterium | reverse complement strand
CGACGCCGTCATGCGTGCCTTCGTTCTAACCCAGGGCCAGCCCTGGCTGGTCAACGCTCTGGCCAAAGTCGCCGTCGAGCAGCTTGCCCACGAACGCGCGCAGGCACTTACCCCAGCTCAGATTGAACAGGCCAAAGAGGTGCTGATCGCCCGCCAGGATACGCACCTCGATAGTCTGGCTGAGCGGTTACGCGAACCGAGGGTGCGGGCCATTATCGAACCCATGCTCGCCGGTCAGACCCTCGACGATGTGCCGCCCGACGACCTGCGCTTTGTGCAGGATTTGGGCCTGGTACGGCTGGATCCCGTCGGCGGCCTGGTGGTCGCTAACCCGATCTATCAGGAGGTGCTGCCCCGCGTGCTCGCCAGTACGGCGCTCGCCTCGCTGCCGCAGATGAGCCCAATCTGGCGTACCTCTGACGGACGGCTCGATGCACCCCGGCTCCTAGAGGCATTTCTGGCGTTTTGGCGCCAGCACGGTGAACCGCTACTACGTACCGCGCCCTACACCAAGATCGCGCCCCATCTCGTCCTGATGGCCTTCCTGCATCGAGTCGCCAACGGTGGAGGCACGCTTGAACGGGAGTATGCGATCGGGCGCGACCGCATGGATCTCTGTCTGCGCTACGGCTCTGCGGTCCTGGGGATCGAGCTCAAGGTCTGGCGTGATGGGCGCCCCGACCCGCTGGAGCAGGGGCTGGTGCAGCTCGACAGCTACCTGGCGCGACTCGCACAGTACACCGGCTGGCTGATCATCTTCGACCAGCGCCGCGATCAGCCGCCGATTGCGGAGCGCACGCGCACGGAGGTGGCGGCGAGCCCAACCGGGCGGACGATCACGGTGATCCGTGCGTAGGGTAACCCTCGTAAGAGGAGCAGGACCTTTCCGGAAGAGCATCCTGAAGGAAATTTCCAACTATGACAATCAATCAGCTTACTGCCACTGGCCTGCGCCCCACGCTGCTGGCGGTGCTCGCCCACCCCGACGATGAGAGCTTTGGGATGGGCGGCACGCTCGCCCGCTACGCCTGGAGCGGCGCCGACGTTCACCTGATCTGCGCCACCGGCGGCGAGGAGGGCAGCATGGACGCGGAGTATCTTCAAGGCTACAGCTCGACCGCCGCGCGCCGCATGGCCGAGCTCGAGTGCGCCGCCAGCGCCCTGGGCCTCGCCAGCGTGATCATGCTCGGTTACCGCGACTCCGGTATGGCCGGCACCCCGGCCAACCACCACCCTGAGGCTTTGGCCGCCCAGCCCGTCCAGGCCGTCGCCGCCCGCGTCTGCCACGAGATCCGCAGGCTGCGGCCCCAGCTGGTGGTCACCTTCGACCCGATCGGCGGCTACCGCCACCCCGACCACATCGCCATCCACCACGCCACCGTGGCGGCCTTCCACGCCGCAGGCGACCCCGCCAGCTACCCCGGCGAGCTACCGCCGTATACGCCGCAGAAGCTCTACTACCAGACCTTCGGGCGCGCGCTGCTGCGGGCGGTCGTGGCGCTCATGCCGCTCTTTGGGCGCGACCCGCGCGCCTTCGGGCGCAACGGCGATGTGGATATCGCCGCGCTGGCCGAGGTGGAGTTCCCCATCCACGCCCGCGTCGATACCCTGACGGCGCAGCGTGCCCGCGCAGAGGCCAGCGCCTGCCACGCCAGCCAGGGCGGCGGTGGCACCAGCCTCCTCGCACGCATGTTTGGCGCAGTCTTCCGCGTTGTGGGCAGCTACGAGAGCTATATGCGCGCCTACCCCGAGGCCCCCGCCGGGCTGCGCGAGCACGATCTTTTTGTAGGCGTGAAGCTGTAGCTTCCCGGAAGCTCACTCAGCGTTGAGTAGTGGGGCGCGTCATCTGGCGCGCACGAGCCAAGGAACTTGCAATGCACCGCTCGATCACCGCCTTCTTGCTCTGCGCCATGCTCGCGGCCCTGCTCGCCCTCCCCGCCACGCCCGCCCGCGCCGCCGGCAACATCACGGTGAACACCAACGCCGACAGTACCGCCGACAACGGCCAGTGCTCGCTGCGCGAGGCCATGCAGAAGATTGTCCAGCCTGCCCAGCCCTACAACGACGACTGCCCTGCCGCCAGCAGCCCCGCCACAATCACCTTCAGCGTCAGCGGCACGATCAAGCTTATCCTGAACGACGTGCTGCCCAACGTCAACACCAACATCGCCATCACCGGGCCGATCATTATCGACGGCAACAAAAATAATATCTTCGATATCGACGACGGCGGCATCCTCAGCCTCGCCAACCTGACTGTCACCAAGGGCAGCCGCGCCGTCACTGTGAACGCGGGCGGCACGTTTAACGCGGCGGGCGTGTCGTTTGTCGGCAACGAGGGCCCCACCATCAGCGGCATGGTGATCAACGCCACCGGCGGCGACACGCGAGTCAACATCGCCGGCTCGAACTTCACCGGCAACAAATCCACCGACGGCAGCGGCGGCGCGATCTTAGTCGGCGCGATCAAGCAGCTGAATATTGCCGGCTCGGTCTTCAACGGCAACACCGCCAAGCTCAGCGGCGGCGCGATCGTCAGCCTGGCGCCCACCAACATTACCGACGTGATCTTCAACGGCAACATCGCCCAGGGCGACGACGGCGACGACGAGCCTGCCGACGAGGGCGGCGGCGCGATCTTCTTCCAGGGCGACGACAAGCTGCTCACGATTACGCGCAGCGTCTTCAACGGCAACCTCAGCCCCAAGGGCAGCGGCGCGGCGCTCTACCTCCAGAACGGCGACGACGCCCCCGCTCAGATCCGCGACAGCTCGTTCAACGGCAACATCGCCGGCACACCCTCCAGCGCCGAGCGCCTCGGCGGCGCCATCCTCAACCTCGGCGGCTTCGGAGTGATCCAGCGCAGCGTCTTCCTCAACAACGCCGTGGCCGGCGACGGCGGCGCCATCGCGAACGACCGGCGCGGCGAGCTGACGATCGCCAACTCGACGCTTGTGGCCAACGCCGCCACGAGCGAGGGCGCTGGCCTTTTTAACAACAACACCCAGAATGGCGGCGCCACCCCGCCCACCGCCATTCTGCTAAACGTCACACTGGCCCTCAACGCGGCCGCCGGCAGCGGCGGCGGGATCTTCTCCGCGCCCGCCAACAGCCAGAACTCCGAGCCCGTGCGCCTCGGCAATACGATCATCAGCGGCAGCGACGGCGGCGGCCTCGGTGGCAACTGCGTCGGCCCGATCACCTCGCGCGGCGGCAACCTGGACAGCGGCGCAAGCTGCGCACTTGGCGGCGCGGGCGACCAGAGCAGCGCCGATGCCAAGCTGGAGGCGCCTAAGTTCAACGGCGGCGCCCTGGCCGCGCTGCTCTCCATGAAGCTGCTGCCCGGCAGCGCGGCCCTCAGCGCCGGCGACAGCCAGCTCTGCGCCGACCAGCCCGTGGGCGGCGAGGATCAGCGCGGCACGGCGCGCAGCGGCCCCGGCTGCGACAGCGGCGCCTACGAAGGTCCCGCCGCCAAACCCGGCTACGGCTCCACCCCCGTGCAGCCCGGCCCGCTGCTGCTCGGCAACGCCGTGGTTGGCTCCACCGCCAGCGGCAGCCTGAGCGTGTTCAACACCGGCGATGCCCCGCTGATCGTGAGCGCGGCCACCCTGGGCGGCCCCAGCGCCGCCGAGTTCGCCGTGATCGGCGGCCTGCCCGCGACGATCGCCCCCGGCGCGCCTGCCGTCGGCGTCCAGTTTCAGTGTACGCCAACAGCCGTCGGCGCCCGCAACGCCTCGGTGAGCCTTAGCACCAACGACCCGAGCCTGCCCGCTGTGGGCTACAGCCTGCTCTGCAACGGCACCGCCTCGCCCGCCGCCGGCTTTGGCTCCACGCCCGCCGCCCCCGGCCCGCTGAACGTGGGCCAGGTGGTGTTTGGCCAGAGCAAGGCCGCAGCCCTGGGCGTGAGCGAGACCGGCAACGCGGCCCTGAGCGTGAGCGGCGCCACGCTCGGCGGCGCCAATCCGGGCGACTTCAGCGTGGCCGGCGCGCCCCTAAACATCGCCGACGGCGGCGCACCGCAGGCCCTCACAATCACATGCACGCCAACGGCGCTCGGCGTACGCACGGCCAGCCTCACCCTTGCCACCAACGACCCTGCACGAGCCTCGGTGGCCTTTACGCTCACTTGCAAGGGCGTGCCAGTGCCACAGAACGTGATTGCCCTGCCCGGCCAGAGCGTCGGCACGAACATCCTCAACGGCAGCCCTGGGCCGTACGGCATCGCGATCAGCCCCGACGGCCGCCACGTCTACGCCACGGACCAGGGCGATGACACGGTGACGCTCTTCAGCCGCAACCCGGTGACGGGCAACCTGACGCGCGAGCAGGTCTACGCCGACGGCGGGATCGCCGAGACGCTTGACGGCGCCTGGCAGGTGAAGGTGAGCCCCGACGGCGCCAATCTCTACGTGACGAGCGCGGGCGACGATGCGATCACCGCCTTCACGCGAGACCAGGAGACTGGCGAGCTCAGCTTGCTCGACAGCATAACCAACGGCGACCAGTACGGCTGTTTCCTGCTGCCCTGCGACGGCACCGTGCCGCTGTTTGACCCCTACGATATGATCGTCAGCCCCGACGGCCAGTTCATCTACGTGAGCGCGGCCGGCAGCGACGCAGTCGTGGTCTTCCGACGCTCCGCAATCGACGGCGGTCTCGTCACCACCAGCCCGCTGCCGCTCGGCCCGAATGTACGCCAGATCTACCAGCCCAACGACCCAAGCCTGATCAACGCACCCTACGGCATGGCCCTCAGCCCCGACGGCGGCTACCTGTACGTGAGCGCCCTTTCGTCCAGCACGCTGCTGGCCTTCAAACGCGACGCGAGCTCGGGCCTGCTCAACACGGCGCCCACGCGCTACGGCACCAGCGGGGCACAGGGCGCACCCGAGCTTGAAGGCGCGTTCCGTGTGGCCGTCAGCCCCGACGGCGCGTTTCTCTATGTGGTGAGCGCGGATCTCTTCCCGCCCGCAGGCAACGCCGTTGTGGCCTACGGGCGCAACCAATCCACGGGCCAACTCACGCTCGTGGACGCCTACAGCGAAGGCGAGAACGGGATCGACGGGCTCGGCCTGGCCTCGTCGGTGACGGTCTCCGCCGATGGGCGCTACCTCTTCACCACCGGGTTCGGCGACGACGCCACGACGATCTTTGCGCGTGACGCCGCCACGGGCGAGCTGCGCCAGGAGCAGGTGATCAAGCGCGATGGCGCGGGCCAGCCCCCGCTCGACGGAGCAAACGGATTGGTTGAGGCGCCCGGCGGCCGCCACCTCTACGTCACCGCGTTTAGCGACAACCGCGTGGTGATGCTACCCCTCGCCAACCCGCAGCCGCGCCTCAGCAGCCTGGAGCCCGCCTCACGGGTGACCGCCAGCGCCGCCAGCGAGATCATCGTCTTTGGCTCGGATTTTGTGGATGGCGCCGTGGTGCGCCTCGCTGCCGCCAACCTGGCGACAACCTTCCTCAGCAGCGGCAAGCTGCGCGCCGTGGTGCCCGCCGGCCTTGGCGCCGCCCTCGGCACCAGGCCCGTCATCGTGATCAACCCCGGCCCTGGCGGCGGCGCCTCCAACGAGCTGCCCTTCACGATCAGCCCGCCCGCCGATAACCCGGTGCCCTCGGTGACGGCGGCCATCCCTGGCGGCGTAGCAGCTGGCGGCACGTCCTTCACGCTCACGGTAGACGGCTCGGGCTTCCTCCCCAGCTCGGTGGTGCGCTGGAACGGCCAGGACAGGCCGACGACCTACGTGGGCACGGGCACGCTCCAGGCCAGCATCAGCGCCGCCGACATCGCGCAGCCAGGGCCTGCGGGCATCACGGTCTTCAACCCAGCGCCCGGCGGCGGCCTCTCGAACGCGGCAACCGTAGAGGTAGCGGCGCCAGGCGAGAACCCTGCGCCATCGCTCACGAGCCTCACGCCGGCCTCGGCGCCCCGGGGCACGGCTACAGAGACCACAGTGACGGTGCTTGGCTCCGGCTTTGTCGCCGGCTCTGTGGCGCGCGTGAACGGCCAGGACCGCCCAACCGATCTGGTGAGCGCCACCGAGCTGCGCGTGGCCATCAGCGCCGCCGACCTGGTGACGCCGGGGTCTGTAAGCGTCACGGTCTTCAACCCCGCGCCCGGCGGCGGCGAGTCGAACGTGGGCACCTTCACCGTGCTGGCGCCAGGCGAGAACCCCGTGCCGTCGCTGCTCGCGGCGGGCGGCGCGACGCGCAACGCCGACGGCTCAGTGACGCTCTCCGTGAGCGGGGCGGGCTTTATCGGCAGCTCGGTGGCGCGCTGGAACGGCCAGGACCGGCCAACCAGCGTGGGCGGCGATGGGCAACTCACGATCACCATCGCACAGGCCGACTTCGCCGCAGGCTCAGGGCTGATCAGCGTCGTCAACCCCGGCCCTGGCGGTGGCACCTCCGAGGAGCTGCTGTTCCTGATCAGGCGCGTGGCGATCCCGATGCTGCGGCGGTGATCGGAGACAAGAAGACAAGGAGACCGGGAGACCGGGAGCGCCTAACGGAGTACGAGGGGTATCTCCTTGTCTCCTTGTCTCCTTGTCTCCTTGTCTCCTTGTCTCCTTGTCTCCTTGTCTCCGGCTCAGAGCTCGATCTCGGCCACAGACTCCACCACCAGTGTCGGGCGATACGGGAATCGCTCCACCTCCTCGCGGCGGGTGACGCCGGTGAGCACGAGGATCGTGTCGAGGCCGCTCTCGGTGCCGCCGATGATGTCGGTGTCCATGCGGTCGCCGATCATCACCGACTCCTCGGAGTGGGCGCCGAGCGTGCGCAGCGCGGTGCGCATCATTAACGGATTCGGCTTGCCCACGAAGTAGGGCCGCACGCCAGTGGCCGCCGCGATCAGGGCCGCGATGGCGCCGCACGCGGGGACCATGCCGCCATCGCCGGGGCCGCTCACGTCGGGGTTGGTGGCCACAAAGCGCGCCCCAGCCGACACAAAGCGCACCGCGTAAGTCAGGCGCTCGTAGCTGAGCGAGGTGGTCTCGCCGACAACCACGTAGTCTGGCGCGTGGTCCGTAATAATGTAGCCCACGTCGTAGAGCGCGGTGGTGAGGCCCACGTCGCCGATCACGTAGGCCGTGCCGTTGGGGAGCTGGCTCTGAAGGAACTGCGCCGTGGCGAGCGCCGAGGTGTAGATCGCCTCGGGCGGAATCTGGAGGCCGATCCGCTCCAGGCGTGCCGTAAGGTCGCGCGGGGTGTAGAGCGGGTTGTTGGTAAGCACCAGAAACTTGCGCTCGGCGGCGCGCAGGCGCTGGATAAACTCGTTTGCGCCGGGCACAGGCTGTGAGCCGCGCACCAGCACGCCGTCCATGTCGATCAGGTAGCTTTTTTGCCCGCTCATTGGCGCTCCAGTTTGATATTGCGCATATGTGTCACCCTGAGCGGAGCCGCAGGCGCAGTCGAAGGGTCTTGTTAGGCGTCCCCGTCAGATTCCTCGCTACGCTCGGAATGACATGCGATGTGTGCTTCAGAATTGGGATTATAGCCGCTTACGCCGCAGGAGCAGCGCCACGAGCCCGTAGCCTGTTACCAGCACGAGCAGGGCCACGGCCCAGCCCAGGCCTACCTGGAGCGCGATCAGGGCGGCGACCACGGGCAGGATAGCCTCGAATAGCTCGCCGCCGCCGCTTGTGCTCATCAGCTCGGGGGCCGTGCGCGCGCCGCCCGCCTCGGGTTCGGTGCCGTCAATCGTCGTGTAGTCGTCTTCGCCCTCGCCCCGGAAGACCGCAGGCGGCAGCGGCGCGCCAGGCACCGGCTGCTCGCGGGCCTCGGCGAGGTAGGCCGCGCGCCAGTTGTAGCCGGGCTCGGTCTTCGCCTTAAACAGATGGTACGCCGCGCGCTGAAGGTAGGCCGGGTGCCCCGCGCTCAGCGCTGCGAGCTCGTTCAGCTCGGCCCCACTAAACTCCACGCCCGTCTCGTCGAGGTAGGCCTCGGTGAGCAGGCGCACCTCGGAGGGGGCGAGGGCGCGCATAGGCACCACCGCAAAAGGCTCGCTCAGCGTCGGGGCCGCCGCGCCCGCAGCGGCAACGAGCATCAGGTCGAAGCGGCTCGCATCGGGGGGCGCCAGGCCGTCCGGGTCGAGCGGGATGCTGCGCCGCGCCAGGCGGGCCAGGCGCTCCAGCAGCTGCTCGCCCCAGCCAGCCTCCAGGGCGGCGTCGGCGCCGTCAAGACAGATCAGGACGGGGCGGCGCAGGCGCACGAGCGCCGCCTCTAGCTCTGCCTGCGTGTCGCCGCGAAAGCCCATCGCGCGGGTGAGCAGCTGGTAGACCGTGGCGGCATCCGGCAGCACGGCCAGGTCGAGAAAGAACGACGCCAGGTCGGGCAGCTCCAGCACAGAGGGCGCCGCCTGGTGGATGTGGGTGAGCAGCGAGGATTTGCCCGCGCCGGGCACGCCGATCACCAGCGTGGGCCGCCGCGACTCCAGCCGCTCGAAGATCGTGCCCAGCTCGCGCCAGCGCCCGGTGAAGCGGGCCGGGTCGGTGATGCGGGTGCGCTGGGTGAATGGGTTCAAGGTGCGAGGTACCAGCGCTCGATGTTCCACAGATACTG
>JAYUYB010000558.1:0-3493 GCA_043752655.1 Chloroflexota bacterium | reverse complement strand
CAGGCGAGCTCCGGCTGCTCTGGCAGCAGCGCGGCCTCGATCCCGGCTTGGTAGATATGGCTGCGCTCAGCCGGGCCAAGCTGGGCAACCGGATGGTTGGCCACCAACTGGCCGGCGCGCAGCCCGATGATCCGATCCGCGAACTCTAGTGCGAGCTCGACCTGGTGCAGGCTGCACACCACCGCGATCTGCCGCTCGTGCGCGATCGCCCGCAGCATCCCAAGCACACTGGCCGCCGCCTCCGGGTCGAGGCTGGCGACCGGCTCGTCGGCCAGGATGAGCCGGCTCTGCTGGGCCAGCACTCTGGCAATCGCCACGCGCTGCTGCTGGCCGCCAGAGAGCGTATCGGCCCGCTGATACGCTTGCGCCAGCAGCCCCACCCGGTCGAGTGACGCCAGCGCGAGCTGACGATCTGCGTGACTGAAGCGTCGCAGCAGCACCCGCCAAGTTGCGACGTGCCCAAGCCTGTCGGCTAGCACATTCTCGATCGCCGTCATACGGCGGATCAGGTTGAACTGCTGGAAGATCAGCCCGATGCCACGGCGCGCGTCCCGCAGCTGCCGCCCCTGGAGTGCAGCGAGCGCCTGGCCGCCAACGCTCACCGTGCCGCTATCCGGCTGGATCAGGCGGGTCAGGCAGCGAAACAGGGTGGTTTTGCCAGCCCCGCTGCGCCCGAGGATGGCGACGAACTCGCCGGGCGCCACCTCGAAGGAGATACCATCCAGGGCGCGGGTGCCACCGTAGGCTTTCGTCAGCTCGCGCACCTGGAGCGCTGGAGTTTCGGCAGGCGTGCTGCTCATACGAGCCTGCGCCGCAGCCAGGCGCTGAGCTGATCGATCGCCGTGACCATCGCAAGAATGATCAGCAGGATGGTCAGGAGGCGTGGGAAATCGAGCAGATCCATGCTGTTTTTAAGCTCCTGGCCGATCCCGCCGGCGCCAACCACGCCGAGCACCGTCGAGGCGCGCACGTTGAACTCCCACCAGAACAGCGTCAGCGAGGCGATCCCCGGCATAACATCGGGCAGCAGCGCGTAGCTCACCACTTTCAACCGGTTGGCCCCGGTGAGCGCGGCAGCATCGAGCGGCCCAGCCTCGGCCGTCTCGATCTGCTCAGCGAACAGCTTGGCCAGCGTCCCCCAGGTATGCAAGGCGATCCCCAGAACACCGGCGAACGGGCCAAGGCCAACTGCTGCGACAAAAAGCAGCGCGAAGACGAACGAGTCGATCCCGCGCAGGGCGTTGAGCAACCAGCGCGCCGGGTAGTAGATCAGCAGGCTTGGTGTCAAATTGCGTGTGGCGAAGATGCAGAGCGCCAAAGCGAGCACGGTAGCGATCGCCGTGCCAATCGCCGCCATCGCCACCGTCTCAGCTGCGCGCAGCAGCAGCACATCTAGCCCGCGCGTTGCCGGCGGCCATGCCTTCGCCACCCAGCCTGCCATCTTGGGCAGCCCCGTGAGTAGCTTGCCGGGATCAACCTGGGCGAGCCGCCAGCTGAGCGCAAAGAAGCCAAGCAGCAGGAGTATGGCCCCCGCGCGCTTGAGCCGACGCGGCGCCAGCCAGGCGACCGTGGGCTCAGGGTAGATCTGGTCGATTCTCGTCACAACATGTCCTGGCTGCTCAGCGCTGTTACATCTGCTTGATCCGCCCCACGGCGATGCCGGCGTCCTCGATCAGCTTGTAGCTGGCGTGGGTTGCGGCGACGAAGCCAGTGTAATGGTTTGGCATGATCGTCTTGGCCTGGTCCTCGGTGATCCCGAGCAGGATGCCCTGGATGCGCTGGGCCAGGGCCGGGTCGAACCCGGTACGCACGGCGATGGCATCGTTGGGCAGCGGGTCGGAGGTTCAGACGACCTCGGACGCAGCCGCGTCGAGCTTGCCGCTCTCGATCATGGCGTTGCGGTTGCGGTCGAAGTCGGTCGCCAGATCGACCTGGCCGTTGGCGACGGCGATCTCATTGGCCGCGTGGGTGGCGCCCTCGGAGTACTGGAAGTACGTTTTGGGATCGATGCCCTTGGCCTGGAACCAAGTGGTCGGGATCAGCCAGCCCGAGGTGGAGCCGACATCGGCAAATGAGATCGACATGCCTTTGGCGTCGTCGGGCCAGGTGGTGATGTTCAGCCCCGGCCTGCCGACGACGATGGCGTGGTAGATCGGCTTCCCGTCGTACTTGACGGTCGCAATCGCCTCAGCCTTGGCCGTGTCATTCGCCAGGATATAGCCCCAGGGGCCCATCCAGGCCAGATCGATCTGGTCGTTGGCGAGCGCCACGGAGATGCCGGCCCAGTCGGTGGTGGCGACCAGATCGTACTGCGTGCCAAGCTGATCGGCCAGATACTTGAAGAACGGCTCGAACGCGGTCTTGCTCTCCTCGGGCGTCGGCTGGAGCGGGCCGACTCCGAAGCGGAGCTTTGCTGGCACAGCGCCTGCCTGGCTGGCCGCCGGAGCCACGCCGCAGGCGGCGAGGCCCGCCGCCCCAGCTATCCCGGCGAGCCCAAGTCCAGATAGCCGGAGCATCTGGCGGCGTGAGAGCGGACGCGCGGTTCGCTGACTCATTGGTGTCCTCCTGATAAAGAGCGTCAGTCCTGGTCGTGGGCTTCGGTGATCTGGCCGTCGCGGTCGGACACGGTGTGAGCTCCTTGCCCAATCGCGACAGCTTCCGTGGGCGACAAAGTGATTACACCAGGGCAAAGAGCGTAGTTGGTTACAGGGATCTTACAAAAGCATGAACAGGCAGGGCTAGCTTAGGATCAACCCTGCCAGTTCAGATCTTATGGCCCAGCCAAGGCTGCCAGGGCTGCCATGCGCCGAATATCGTTGTAATCCTGGTCGTCGACCGCTGCGAAGCGCGCGAGGCCGCCTGCGGCCAACGCGGCCTGCCCGCGCTGCTGGGTGTGGGCCGCGAGTAGTGCGGCGCGCACCTGTTCGCGCAGGGTCGCTTCGAGCTGAAGTGAGGCCACCCAGGGCGGCCCGCTGCTTGGCCCCAGGGTGGCGATCAGGCGTATGCCTGTGGCAAGGGCTGGATCGTCGCGCAGCAGCAGATCAAGCACCGTGCTATCAATGGCCGAGGCATCGAGCTGCCCACCCAGGATGAGCGCGAGCGACTGCTGGTGCCCACCGGTCTCGACAATCTGCCCAAAGAAGGCCGTCGTCTCGCCGCGTTCCACCAGGTACGAGCGAAACAGAAAGTAGCCGGAGTGCGAGTTCGGCTCGTTATAGCCCCAGCGCCTGCCTCGCAGATCCGCGAAGTGGTGCAAGGGACTCTGGGCGCGCACAACCACATCGGAAAAATAGATCGGGCGGCCGCCGTAGCGGGCTGCGGCCTGCACCGGGGCCACCAGCAATGTGACGCTTGGCTGAAGCGTGTCGACGCGCCGCACGTAGGGCGTCCCACAGATCCATGCCAGGTCGATCGCGCCGCTGTCGAGCAGGCGCGCCCGCTCTTGCCATGAGCAATCGTCTACAAAGCGCACCGGCCGCGCAAGCTGTTCCGC
>JAYUYB010000557.1:0-17791 GCA_043752655.1 Chloroflexota bacterium | reverse complement strand
ACACATTGCTCCGCAACGCCCGCATCGTCACGCTGAACCCCGCGCAACCCGAGGCCGATGCGCTCGCCGTGGTGGGCGACAAGGTGGCCTGGGTTGGCCGCGAGGCCGACGCCGCCGCCTGGGTTGGGTCTGGCACGCTCGTGATCGACGGCGGCGGACGCCTGGCGCTACCCGGCCTGATCGACAGCCACTTCCACCTGCTGCTCGGCGCCCGCACGCTCGGCATGCTGCCGCTGGAGGGCGCGCGCGACCTGGCCGAGGTGCAGGCGCGGCTGCGCGCCCACGCCGCTACCAGCAATGGCGACTGGATCGTCGGGCGCGGCTGGGCCTACCGCCTGTTTGCGGGCGGCGAGCCGATCCATCGCCACATCCTGGACGCCGCCGTGCCCGACCGGCCCGTCTTCCTCACCGCGTTTGACGGCCACACCGCCTGGGCGAACACGGCGGCCCTGCGCCGCGCGGGCATCCTGGCGGGCGCCGACACCGGCAGCGCCTTCAGCCTGGTGGTGCTCGGCGCCGACGGGCAGGCCACGGGCGAGCTGCGCGAGGGCGCGGCCATGAGCATGGTGCGCCGTCACATACCCACGCTCAGCGAGGATGAGCAGCTGACGCTATTGCGCCAGGCGCTGCGCAGGCTGGCGGCCCTCGGCCTCACCGGCCTACACAACATGGACGGCGACGCGTGGCAGCTTGGGCTCTACCGCCGCCTGCTGGAGCGGGGCGAGCTCTCGCTGCGCGTGCTGCTGCCGCTCTCGCTGTCGCCCGGCATGGCGCCCGAGCAGATCGACGCCTGGGCCGAGCTGGCGCGCGCGCAGCGCGACCCACGGCTTAGCGCCGGGGCCGTGAAGCTGTTCATGGACGGGGTGGTGGAGTCGAAGACGGCGCTGCTGCTGGCGCCCTACAACGACGGCTCGGCCGACCTTGGCACCGCCAACTACGACCAAGAGGAGTTCGACGCGCTGGTGACGCGCGCCGACGCGCGCGGGCTCCAGGTGTTTGTCCACGCCATTGGCGATGGGGCGGTGCGGCGCACCCTGGATGGCTTCGCGGCGGCGCGGCGGCGCAACGGTGCGCGCGACTCGCGGCACCGGGTGGAGCATGTGGAGCTGATCGACCCGAGCGATGTGGGACGCTTTGTGGAGCTGGGGGCGATCGCCGCGATGCAGCCGATCCACGCCAACTTCGGCCTGGACGAGCAGAACACCTGGCGGCGGCTGAGCGGCCCGGCGCGCTGGCCTTGGGGCTTTGCGTGGCGGCGGCTGCGCGACGCGGGCGTGCGCCTGGCCTTCGGCAGCGACTGGCCCGTGGCCGACCCCGACCCGCTCAAGGGCATCCACGTGTGCCTGACGCGCACGCCGCTGGATCACGGTGTGCCCGACCAGCGTGTGACGCTCGATGAGGCGATTGCGGGCTACACCACCTGGGCGGCCTACGCGGGACACCAGGAGGCGGCGCTGGGCCAACTCGCCCCCGGCTACCGCGCCGATCTCGTGCTGCTGAGCCAGGATCTCTACGCGCTGCCTGCGGCGGCCATCCCAGAGGCGCGCGTGGCGCTGACGATGGTGGGGGGCGAGGTGGTGTTTGAGGGGCGATAGCCGATAGCCGAGTAGTGGCGCGCTATAGCGCGCCCGTACAAGGCGCCGATAGCCGATAGCGGCCAGGAACTGCTAGATTGCTATGGCAGGCGTCGCAGCTCGGCCTCTACCTCGGCGCGCTCGGGCGCTTCGCCGACGAGCTCGAGGGCGCGGCGCAGATCCTCGCGGGCGCCGACAGCGTCGCCATTGGCGGCACGCAGCCGGCCGCGCAGCAGGTAGGGCCGGTGCCAGCCACTGTCGGTCTCGATAGCTTGATCGACGGCCACGAGGGCCTCTGCACGGCGACCGGTCTCCGCATAGGCGCGGGCGAGATCGAAGAACACCGCCCGGTGGCCCTGGAAGAAGCTGTACCAATCGACGTTGAGCTGCTCTAGATCGGCGGCGGCGGCCTCTAGGTCGGGGATGGCCTTTGCTGCGGCATTTCGTTCTAGCAGAACTCTGCCGCGACCATAGCGGGCCGCGAGATCGCCCTCACCTGCGATGGCAATGGCCTGGTCAAAGTCATCGGCGGCGGCGTTGAGTGCGCCAGTGGCCAGGGCCAGGAAGCCGCGCAGCGTGTAGCTCTCGGGCGCGGCGGGCTGGAGCTTCACGATCTGGTCGGCGTCCTCGCGCACGGCCTCGTACTCGCCTTGTTCGGCGAGGAGCGTAATGCGGGAGCGGCGGCTATCGACATGCTCGGGGTAGGCCTCAATGGCGGCGTCGTAGTCGGCCAGGGCAGCCTGGAGATCCTGGCGGGCGTAGCGGGACACGTTGGCGCGCCCGGTTAGGGCGTTAAGGTTTTCAGGCTCCAGATTCAGCGCGGCGCTATAGTCGGCAAAGGCGGCATCGGGCTGATTACTGCTGGAGTAGGCGTTGCCACGCAGCACCAGAGCATAGACGTTTTCGGGGTCGAGCGCGAGCGCGGCGCTGGCGTCGCTGAGCACCTGATCGCGGGAGGGCGAGGGCTGCTCGTAGTAGTCGGGCGCGTTGGCGAGCATGCTGGCGCGGGCGACGTAGGGCGCGACCAAAGCAGGGGCCAGCTCGATAGCGCGGGCGTAGCTTTCTAGAGCGGCTGTCGAGTCGTCCTGGATGGCCGCGAGGTCGCCACGGGCGAGGTAGGCTGCGGCGCTGTTGGGGTCACGCTCAAGGGCGGCCGCGACATCCGCGCTCACCTGCTCGGCGTAGCCGGAGGGGTCCCACCAGAGATACGCCTGGGCGCGGGCGGCGAAGAGCGGCGCGCTCTGGGGGCTGGCAGCGATCGCTTCGTCGAGGATCGACACAGCCTCGCTGGCGCGGCCGTCGGGGCAGCCAGGGGCATCGCAGGCCTCGCGCGCCTGCTCCAGAGCATCGGCGACCGCCTCGGGGAGCGCGGTGCCTGCGGGCGGCGGGCTCTGCTCAGAGAACGGGAACGGCTCGCCGCGCGCGGCGGCGGCAGTGGCCTCGGCCTGATACTCCGTGGGCACCACCAGGGCGCCCACCTGGCCGAGCCCGGTGAAGACCAAGGCGCCACCGGCCACAAAGGCGACCAGCACGATGCCCCCCAGCACGAGCAGGCCAATCACGATGCCGAGCACGCGGCGCATAACACCGCTGCGGCGTGGCTGCGGGGGCACGGTGGCTGTTGCGGACGCGGGTGTGGGTGGGGCCGCAGTGGGAGGAGGCGCAGGCGCAGGCGCGGGGGGGCGGGTGGCCTGAAGCTCCTCGATCACACGGGTGGCCCCGGCGGGATCGAGCAGCGCGGCAGAGGCGGGCGCGTCGACGAGGCGCAGGGTGCTGCGGTCGGAGACGCCACAGGCCGCGCGCACCGCCGAGCCGAAGGCAGCCGCATCGAGGAAGCGGTCGCCCGGATCTTTGGCCAGCGACTTGAGCAGCACGCGCTCCAGGGCCTCGGGCAGATCTGGCCGGTAGACGCGCGGCGGGGGCAGGGGCGTCTGAATATGCTTGATAACAATCGCGAAGGGCGTGTCGGCGTCGAAGGGCACGCGCCCGGCGAGCAGCTCGTAGAGCACCACGCCAAGCGAGTAGATGTCGGAGGCGGGGCCGGCGCGCTCGCCGCGGCCCTGCTCCGGCGACATGTAGGCGGGCGAGCCGAGAATCGTGCCGGCCGCCGTCTGCTCGGCGCTGTCGCTGATCACGCGGGCCACGCCAAAGTCGGTGAGCACCACGCTGGCGGGGCCAAGGTTAAGCAGCAGATCCTCGAGGTCGGCGTCGCTGAGGGGCGGCAGCGGGCCAGCGCCCTCGCTGGCGTCGCGGCGCAGATCGCGGCGGCGCAGCAGCACATTGGCGGGCTTCACATCGCGGTGAACCACGCTCTGATCGTGGGCGTAGCCGAGGGCGTCGGCGAGCTGGCCGACGATCTGGCCCACCACGGGCAGGGGCAGCTGGCGCCCGCGCTGGCCGATGGCGCTGAGCGCGGCCTTAAGCGTGGGGCCGCTGACGAACTCCATCGCCATGAAGGCCATGTCGCCCTGCATATCAAAATCGTGGACCTGGACAATATTGGGGTGGTGCAGGGCCGCAACAGCGCGGGCCTCGCGGCCGAAGCGCTCGCGCAGGCCGGGGTCGGTGGCGAGATGCGGGTAGATCACCTTGATCGCCACGAAGCGATCAAGGCTCGGCTGATAGGCGCGGTAGACCTCGGCCATACCGCCGCGGCCCAGGCGCTCGAGCACCTGGTAGCGGCCGAGGGCGCGCCCGCTGAGCTCATCGGTCATAGGGGGGGCCTCTTCAAGAGCTTCCGGGAAGCTGAGTAACCAGCCCTTCAACGGGCGTCCTCAACAATAGAACGTGGCTCTGGCCCTTGGACGGCATACGGGGCGGGCGAGTTGCGGCGGATCAGCGGCTCATGCCGCCCAGGGCGATGAAGATAATCACGCCGAGGCAGAGGTAGGAGCCGTAGGAGATGTAGGTGGGGGTGGGGCGCCCGGCGCGGCGGGCCACCAGGATACCGGCGGAGACGAGGCCCGCCAGCAGCATGCCGTAGAAGAGGGCCGGGCCGAGGTTGAGCAGGCCCACGGCGGCGCCAATGAAAATTGCCAGGTAGACATCGCCGAGGCCAAAGGGGACGCCCGCGCCTGGGAAGATCATGCGGGCCACGAGGTAGAAGAGCATGAAGATGAAGCCGGCCGCCAGGGCGCCGAGCAGCACGTTACGCCAGTCCATGCCGACGAATGGCCCGATGAGCATGGCCAGCAGCGTGCCGCCGAGGATCACGAAGGTGTAGATGTAGCGGTGCAGCCAGTCGATCGCGCCCGTGACGATCAGCACCACGCAGACGAAGGCCAGGTAGGCGAAGCTGTCGCCCAGGCTGTAGAGCTGGTAGAGCCGCAGCAGCGTGAGCGCGGTGAGCAGCTCCACAGCGGGGTAGATCCAGTGCAGCGCGCGCCCGTCGGCCGCCCTGCCGCGCTGGAGCAGCCAGCCGACCACGGGGATGAGCTGCCACCAGGCGAGACGCTCGCCGGTGCGCGTGCAGCGCGGCCAGCCGAGCAGCCGCCGCTCGCGTGGCAGCCGCACGATCACGACGTTGAGCAGGGCGCCGAGCAGCAGCCCGGCAATGAAGACCAGCGTGGAGTTTAGCATGTGTATAGCCTGCGACGGACGGTGGACGGTGGACTGTAGACCATGGACGACTGACAACGGGGGGCAGATCGGAGCGGTGGTCGGTCGTCAGTCGTCGGTTGTCGGTTAGGTGTGGCACCGTCCACCGTCCACCGTCTAGCTCTCCAAAGCCTCGCGCATGGCGGCGAGGGGCGCCGCGCGGCCAGTGATGCGGGTGAGGGCGAGGGCGCCCTGGTGCAGGAGCATGCCCAGGCCGTGGCGAGTGGCGGCGCCGCGCGCGGCCGCCTCGCGCAGCAGCCGCGTCTCGCGGTAGACCATGTCGTAGACGAGGGCGCTGGGGGTGACGGGCGGGTCGGGGAGAGGCGTCTCGTCGGCGTGCCAGCCCAGGGCCGTGGCGTTCACCAGCAGGTCGCAGCCGGCGATCAGGGCAGGCAGGTCGGGGTCATCGAGGGCCAGGGCGATCAGGGTTGGGGGCAGTTCGCCGTTTGCCATCAGGCCGTCGTCGCCGGTGAGGGCCAGGAGCAGGTCGGCGAGCAGCTCCTCGGCCCGCGCGAGGCCACGGTTGGCCACCACCAGGCTTGTGACGCCGGCGCCGGCCAGGGCGAAGGCGGCGGCGCGGGCTGCGCCGCTGGCCCCAAGGATCACGGCGCTGCGGCCGGCGGGGTCGTAGCTCGCCTCGGCGAGGTCGGCGAGCAGGGCGGGCGCGTCGGTGTTGGCGCCGATCAGGCGCCCGTCGGCGGCCTTGTAAATCGTATTGACGGCGCCGATCTGGCTAGCCTCATCTTCCAGGGCGTCGAGCAGCGGGAGCACCGCCTGCTTATGCGGCATGGTCACGTTGGCGCCCAGGAACTCCGGGCCGCGCAGGGCGGCCACGCGGGCGGGCAGCTCATCGGCGGTGGTGCGCAGCGCCGCATAGCGCGCGGCAAGGCCAAGGGCGGCCAGGGCGGCGTTCTGCATGGCGGGCGAGCGGCTGTGGGCGACGGGGTCGCCGATCAGGATGATCTGCTGCATCACTGGCACGCCAGCCACTCGGCCTCGTACTGCGAGAACTCCTCCAGGGTGGTGGCAAAGTTGTGCGAGCCGTCCCTTGCGCAGTCGGCAACGAAGAACAGGTAGCCGCTGGAGTCGTCGGGCTGGGCGGTGGCGAGCAGGGCGGCGAGGCCAGGGGCGGCGATGGGGCCGGGCGGCAGGCCGGGGGTGGCGCGGGTGTTGTAGGGGCTGGCGGCCTGGAGATCAGCGGCGGTGATGTTCTTGCGCCACCAGCTGCCCTCCTGCGTGCTGTAGCCAACGGCGTACTGCACCGTGGCATCGGCGCCCAGCAGCCCGCCGCCGAAGCTTGGCGCGTTCTCGGGCTTGAGGCGGTTCCAAAACACGCCCGCGATCTGGGGCATCTCGGCCTCCAGGGCGGCCTCGCGCTGCACGATCGAGGCCATCGTCACAAGGTCGTGGACGGTAGCGCCTGGCACGCGCACGCCCCGCTCGATGGTGGCGTACTGCTCAGCGAAGCGATCCAGCATCGTCCGCACCACCTGCTCGGGCTCGGCCTGCTTGGCGAAGCGGTAGGTATCGGGGAAGAGGTAGCCCTCCAGGGTGGCGCCATCGGGCAGAGCGCCGAGCAGGAAGTAATCGGCGCGGAAGCGCTCGCCATTGTTGGCGACGGCCAGGAACGCGTCGGCGCCCACGATCCCGGCGCGCTCCAGCGCATCGGCGAGCTCCTCAAGGCGCAGTCCCTCGGTGAACGTCACCTGGACATCCTCGACGCGGCTGCTCTGGAGCGCGAGCATGATCTCGCTCATCGTCATGGTGGGGCTGAGCACGTAGCGGCCCGCCTGGAGCTTGTCGTCGAGATCCTGGCTGCGGGCGAGCAGCGTGAAGAGCGCGGGCTGGCGGATCAGGCCCTCGGTTTGGAGGCGCGTTGCGATGTCGCCGGTGGCCTCGCCGGGCTCGACGATAAACTCAACTGGATCGCCCGCTGGATCGGCGGGGGCGCGGATCTCGCTCAGGGCGACATAGCCGCCGCAAGCGACCACCAGCGCAATCAGGGCCACACCCAGCATCAGGGCGCGCACGTGGCGCATCAAGCTGTTCCTCCATCTGCGAAGCGTAATCAGGGGCGCATTATAGCACGGGGGCGCGGGCGCGGGCCCGCGTGCATGCGCATCCGCAGATTGCGCAGATAGCGAAGGGTCTTTCCATAGGCTGACTGATAGACCCTTCGCTGCGCTCAGCATGACATGATAAATCCTGTCAGAAGCTAGTACGATACATTTTAGTATGATGTATATCCATCTAGTCGATAAAATTAGTCGCATAGTAGTAGTTAAATAAACTGAAAAGTGATTGGCGCTTTATACAGCACATATTAAACAAAGTCTTGTACACATAACCTGTCCCATATGCCATAGTGATTTTGAGCTCAAAACCACTCCTTCCAGAGATTCATCGCGACTATGCGGAGGATCTCTGTTCATAGCGGCAGTACACGTACTACAAGAATGGGGAAGACCTGCCATGAATCGTCGTCGCGGTTGGATGCTGCTCACGCTTGGCCTAGTTCTGGCCCTCGGCACCGGAGTCGCCACCTTCTTTCTGCTCCAGCGCCAGCGCGACGTATTGGCCGAGCAGGCGCAGGCAAGCATCGCAGAGGCGCAGGCGCCCGTCGCCACATTGCGGCTGCCTGTGGCGGCCCGCCCGCTCGCCCCCGGCACGCTGCTCACCGCCGAGGATCTGCTGCTCAAAGAGTTCCCGCTCGACCTAGTGCCAGCAGCGGCGATCACCGTCACGGTTGATCTGGACAGCCAGCTGCTGGCCGAGGCAGTGGGCGAGGGCGAGACCTTCAGCATCAGCCAGCTTGCGGGCGACACCGCCACGCGCGCTAGCCGCCGCCTGCCCGCAGGCCAGGTGCTCTTCGCCTACCCGATCACTGACTTACTTAGCCAGAGCAACGTGATCGAAGAGGGCGACCACGTCGACCTGCTGCTCACGCTGCCCATCTCCACCCCGGATGGGACCGCAATCGGCCCCGTTACCACCTTCACGCTTCAGAACATCACTGTTTTTACGGTGCTGCGCACGATCGGCGAGGACGGCGAGCGCAATGGCGACGCGGTGGCGTTGCTGCTCAGTATCGCTCCCGAGGACGCCGTGCTGCTCAAGCATGTGAAGGACTCCGAGGGCGTGATCGACTTCGTGCTGCGCTCCATCCTCGACGACGAGCCCGTGGATGTGCCCCCGGTGGACCGCGAGGATCTGATCGCCCGCTATAGGATGCGGTAGACGTAGAGCGCCCGTGGTGGGCGCCCACGAGGGGCGCCCCGATGCCATCTTAGCCAGAGAAAAGAAAAGGATAGAACCCGTGACTGCTACGCCTAGTCTTCGTGTCACTGTCGTCACAACGCCCGATCAGGTTGAGCAGGCGTGGATCAGCCAGCTGGCCGCCGACCCGCAGGTGAGCTGGCTCGACCGCTCGGCGGTGCTGCCCGCAGCGCTCGACATGCTACAGCGCACCCGGCCAGAGGTGGTGATCGTTGATCGCCCGGCGGCCGAGGCCGAGAGCTTCATCCGCGAGGTCTACACGGCATTGCCGGGCACCGCCTGTATCGCCCTGGCTCCCCAGGCCGACATGGCGAGCGTGCGTCGCCTGATGCTGGCAGGCGCCCGCGATGTGCTCGCCCGCCCCGCCAAGCCCGCCGAGCTGCTCCAGAGCATCGCCGCCGCCGCGAGCATCGAGCAGGAACGGGCCATGCGCCAGCCCGTGAGCGGCGAGAGCCAGCCGCGCGGCCGCGGCAAGTTCGTGGTGGTGATCTCGCCCAAGGGCGGCACCGGCACCATCTTCATCAGCGCCAATCTGGCGATCATGCTGCGCCAGCTTGGCGGCGGGCGCGTAGTGCTGGCCGACTTCAGCCTTTAGTTTGGCCACCTCGGGACGCACCTGAACATCTTTGCGCGCCACACTTTGCAAAACCTGATCGACAACCCCGACGAGATCGACGATGCCATGCTGGCTGCGGTGCTCCAGCAGCACGGCTCCGGCGTGCATGTCTTGCTGGCGCCCACCTCGCTGGATCTGGCTGGCGACGTGAGCCCCGAGCAGGTGAACGCGGTGCTCGATCAGCTGCTGGCCCGCCACAGCTACGTGGTGGCCGACACCTGGGGCGTGCTCGACGAGACGACCATGGCACTGCTCGCCCGCGCCGACGATGTACTGGTGGTGGCGACGCCCGAGATCCCGGCGCTCAAGAACGTGAAGCTGTTTCTGGAGTATCTGCGCCAGCACGAGCTGACGCGCGGCCGTGTCTCGATCGTGCTTAACCGCTTCCCCAGCGTGGACGGCGTGAGCCTTGAGGATGTGCAGCAGCATCTGCGCCAGCCCGTGAGCGCCAATATCCCCAGCGCGGGCCAGCTTGTTACCTACAGCGTTAATCGGGGCGTGCCGATTGTGCTCTCGCACCCGCAGAGCTGGGTGGGCCAGAGTCTGCGCAACCTGGCCGGCTATGTCTCTGGCGAAGACGCTAGCGCGCTGAGCCTCTCGCCCGAGAAGGTGCGCAGCCGCCCGACGCGCACGGCCGCCCCGCAGCGCCGTGGCCTCTTCGGGATGCTTCGGCGCCAGGCCTGAGGGTAGCGTCCGCAGATTACGCAGATTACGCAGATTAAAGGAACATCCATGCCACGCCTGCGCATTGTTCGGCCCGACCAGGACGCTGTCCGTGAGCGTGAGTCCAAGGGGCCTGTGTTTGCTGAGCCCCAGCCCGTTAGTAGCGCGTCGGCCCCAAACGTCCGTGCCGGCGGCGCCGAGGGCAACCTGAGCCGCGAGGACCGCGAGCTGATCATGCAGGTGCAGACGCGGCTGATCGCCGAGCCTGAGACCGCCGCCGCGCGCCGTGACCCCGACCATTGGCCGCGCCGGATTGCCGGCCTGCTGAGCGAGCAGCTGGAGACAAGCGGCCGCGTCGTCTCTGACCGCGAGCGGGTGCGCCTCAACCGCTTCGCACAGGCTGAGCTGATCGGCTTGGGCCCGCTGGAGCCGCTGCTCGCCGACGAGAGCATCTCCGAGATTATGGTGAACGGCCCAAAGACCGGATCATCTCGCCGCTGGGCCGCCGCTGCGACGAGAGCACCCCGATGGTGGACGCACGCCTGCCCGACGGCTCGCGCCTCAACGCGATCATCCCGCCGCTCTGCCTGAACGGGCCAACGCTCACCATCCGCAAGTTCTTCAAGAAGCCGCTCACCGCCGCCGACCTGGTGGCACGCGGCGCCGCCACGCCCGAGCTGATCGAGTTCCTGAAGGCCTGCGTGCAGGGCCACCTGAATGTGATCGTCTCCGGCGGCACCGGCACCGGCAAGACCACCATGCTGAATATGCTCTCGTCGTTTATCGGCGAGAACGAGCGCATCATCACGATCGAGAACGCCGCCGAGCTCCAGCTCCAGCAGGCCCACGTGCTTACGCTGGAGACGCGCCCCGCAAACCTGGAGGGCAAGGGCGAGGTAGCGATCCGCGACCTGGTGGTGAACGCTTTGCGTATGCGCCCGGACCGGATCGTGGTTGGCGAGTGCCGCGCCGGCGAGGCGCTGGATATGCTCCAGGCCATGAACACCGGCCACGATGGCTCGATGACCACGCTGCACGCCAACACCCCGCGTGACGCGATCTCGCGTATGGAGACCATGGTGCTGATGGCCGGGCTAGAGCTGCCGCAGCGCGCCATCCGCGAGCAGATCGCCGCAGCCATCCACGTGATCATCCAGCTGGAGCGCATGCAGGACGGCACCCGCAAGCTGGTGAAGGTCTGCGAGGTGACAGGCATGGAGAGCGACATCATCACCATGTCGGACATTTTCGTCTTCCAGCAGCAGGGCGTGCGCGACGGCAAGGTGATCGGGTCGATCAAGCCCACGGGCATTCGGCCGCGCTTTGTGGAGAAGCTCCAGCAGAACGGCATCAACCTGGCGCCGAGCGTCTTCGGCTTCAGCGGCCCGCAGCGTAACGGGTGATTGGGCTTTGGATTTTGGATTGCCGTCGGCCACGGCACATTTTGGGGTAGGGGGACACGGACACAACATTGCTGCTGATCACTGGCCTGGCCTGTGGCGCGGGGCTGGCAATCCTGCTGATCATCGTGGCGCTGAGCGGGATCAGCCGCCGCGACGAGAGCCTGGCCGCACGCCTGGAGCTGCTGTCGGACGAGGTTGCTGTGGCGCGCTACGGTGTTGAGGCGCGGACGCCGGGCCGCCAGCGGGTGGAGATCGCCGAGAAGCTGAACACGGCGATCAGCAATCGCGGCTTCGCCCGCTCGATCGCGCGGCGGCTGGAGCAGGCGAACTTACCCTTCACCGTGGCCGAGTGGCTGCTGATCAGCGTCGCTGTGCCGCTGCTGCTCGCCCTGGCCGCCGTGGTGGTGTGGCGCGAGCTGCTGCTGGTGCCGGTGCTGCTGCTGGTGGGCCTGTTCGCGCCGCAGCTCTGGCTGAACTCGCTGCGCAACCGGCGCAGCACCCTGTTTAGCGACCAGCTGGCCGAGACGCTGTCGCTGCTGGTGAGCGCGCTGCGCGGCGGCTTTAGCCTGAGCCAGGCCCTGGCGATGGTGGCGCGCGAGGCGCCCCAGCCCACTCGCGCCGAGCTGGAGCGGGTGGTGCAGGAGATCCAGATCGGCGTGAGCCTGAACGACGCGCTGGACAACCTGTGTGCGCGGCTTACGGTGGAGGATCTGGAGCTAGTGATAACGGCGATCAAGGTGAACGCCCGCGTGGGCGGCAACCTCACCGAGATCCTGGAGAGCATTAGCACGACCATCCGCGAGCGCGCCAAGCTGCGGCGCGAGGTGCAGGTGATCACCTCGATGCAGCGCATGTCGGCTTATGTGATCGGGCTGCTGCCGCCGGCCCTGGCTCTGATCATCTACACGATCAACAAAGAGTACATGATGCGCCTCTTTGCGCCGGGCTGGACGCTCTGCATCCCGATCCTCGCCACGGTCTTCGCGGTGACGGGCTTCTTCACGATCCGTAAGCTCGCTGATATTAAAGTTTGAGGGTGGACGGTGGACGGTGGACGGCGGACGGTGGACGGGCCGGGAGGAACCGTCTATCGTCCTTGGTCTACCGTCCAGAATACACAAAGGAGCAAGCAATGTACGAGATTATGTTTAGCGTGTTGGCGAGTATGAGCATCTTTCTGGCCGTCGTTGGGGTGGCCCAGCTGCGGCAGGGCTCCGACATGGACGAGCGGCTGAGCATGTCGCTTGGCGGATCGTTCGAGGTGATGCGGCTACAGGATGTGACGCTCTCGCAGCCGTTCTCGCGGCGCGTGATCCTGCCGCTGCTGCGTCGGCTGTCGCGGGCGGTGGCCTGGATCTGGCCGGAGAACCGGCTGCGGGCGGTGGAGGCACGCCTGCTGCTGGCGGGCAGCCCAGGGCACATGCGGCCGCTGGAGTTTGTGGCGCTGCAGATGGTGGCGGCGCTCGGCCTGGCGGGCGGCGGCCTGCTCTACGGCTACCTGGTGGCGTACCCTTTCTCGTTCACGGCGCTGCTAATGCTGCTGGGCCTGGCGGTGGGCGGCTTCGGGATGCCGCAGTTCTGGCTGGCCCGGCGGATCACGCGGCGCCGGCAGGGGATCCAGAACTCGCTGCCCGACGCGATCGACATGCTCACGATCACCACCGAGGCCGGGCTGAGCTTTGAGAGCGGCCTGTAGGAAATTATGACCAAGTGGGACAACGAGCTCTCGCGTGAGTTCGCGCGCACCCTGCGCGACATCGGCATGGGCCAGAGCCGCCGCTACGCCCTGACAGGCATGGCGACGCGGACGGGCGTACCCGACGTGCAAAGCTTTGTGACGGCGCTAAACCAGGCCGAGGAGCTGGGCGTGAGCATCGGGCGCGTGCTGCGCAGCCAGTCCGAGGATATGCGCGTGCGCCGGCGCCAGCGGGCCTACGAGAAGGCCAACCAGGCCCCCGTGAAGATTATGTTCCCCCTGGTCTTCCTGATCTTCCCGTCGATCTTCGCCGTGCTGCTTGGCCCGGCGGTGCCTCAGCTTATGGCATTCGGAGTCTGACATGGAGCCAACACCCGACCCGACGCCCAACCCGACGCCCGAGCAGCTGTACGAGCAGGCCGTGGCGCACTACAGGGCCGCGCGCTGGCCCGAGGCCCTGGAGGCGATCAGCGCGCTGCTGGCCCAGGGCCAGAGCACGCCCGACGTGGACGCGCTGCTCCAGGATATTAAGTTTAAGCAGCGCCTCGACAAGGGGCAGCCGCCGCTGGCGAGCGTGGCGCCGCCACCGCGCCGCCGTGGGCGCGGGCCGCTGCTTGGCCTGGTCGGCGGCGTGGCGCTGGTGGCCGCCCTTGGCCTCGGCTTTGTGGCCACGCAGGGCAGGCAGGCCGCCACGCTGATCGGCGCGGCCCCGGTGACGCAGGCTGTTGCCGAGGCGCTGCCCACCGCATCGGCGCTCCTGCCGACGGCCACCGCTGCCCCCGCCGCACCAGCGCAGGCGGGCGCGGGCACCCTGGTGATCAGCGCGGCCCTGGAGCAGGAGCTGGCGCTCGGCATCGACAACGTCTACCTCATTCTCGACGCCTCGGGCAGCATGCTGGCGCCAGCCGGCGAGCGGCGCAAGATCGACATCGCCCAGGAGGCGCTGGTGGGCCTGGTGGAGCGTCTGCCCGCCGATGTGAACGTAGCTCTGCGCACCTACGGGCGGCAGCGCCCCGACGACTGCGGCGACGTGGAGCTGCTGGTTCCGCTAGGGCCCCTGGACCGCACGGCGCTGGTGAGCCAGATCGAGGCCATCGAGCCGGTGAACCTGAGCCGCACGCCGATCGGCAGCTCGCTCGCCGCCGTGCCGGGCGACCTCGGCGCCGCGGGCGGCGAGACCCTGGTGCTGCTGGTGAGCGACGGCGAGGAGAGCTGCGACGGCGACCCGGTGAGTGTCGCGGCCCAGCTGCACGCCGAGCGCCCCGACCTGCGCGTGAGCGTGGTGGGCTTCGACATCGCCCCGGAGCTGCGCGAGCGGCTGGCGCGCATCGCGGAGGTTGGCGGCGGCAGCTACTACGGCGCCGACGACGTGAGCCAGCTGGCCGCCGCGCTGCGCGACGTCGTGACGCCGCGCTTCCGCGTGCTCGACGCAGCGGGCGCCGAGGTAGGCGCCGGCCAGGTGGGCGAGCAGCTCGACCTGCCGGCTGGCGCCTACACCGTGGCCGTGGGCGCTAATCCGGTGCTGCTCCAGCAGCCCGTGCAGGTGCGCGACGGCATGGCGACCACGGTGGCCCTGCGCACGGACCAGGGCCAGCTGCTCGCCGAGGTGCGCCGCGACTGGCAGCCGTAGGGAACAGGGAACAGGGAATAGGGGACAGGGCGCCACACCGAGCGCGCCGGGTAAGGGCGCCGCTTTTGGGCGCCCGCTCATCAGAGGCAATGCTGTAGTTTATGCTAAACCGATCACATCATCCACAGCCTCGGCCTGCGCAGAGCACCGTCGAGTTCGCGCTGGTGCTCCCGCTGCTGCTGCTGCTGCTGCTGGGCATCATCAACCTCGGCTACATGCTTTTTATGTACGCCCAGGTGACGAATGCGGCCCGCGAGGGCGCCAGAGCCGCAGCCGTGCGTCCCTGCCCAGGGCCCGTCGAGTTCCGCGCCATTCGCCAGCTCACCATCGACCGCATGCCGGCTTTCGTCGATACCGCGCAGGTCTCCAGCACCATGACCATCGACTACATTAGCGCGGATCGCCAGAACTACAGCGACCCGGTGACGGTGACGGTGCGCTACCCGCTTGCGCCGCTCGACCCGGTGAGCGGCGCATTTCTCGACGGCTTCACCATCAGCGCCGTGACCATGCGCACGATCACCACCAGCTGCGACGCCGCCAGGGTGGTGCCGCCCGCTGCGCTGCCCACCCCTACGCCCATGCCCTCGCCGACACCCACGCAGACGAGCACGCCCACGGTGACACCCACCGAGACGGCCACGCCCACCAAGACGGCCACGCCCACTGAGACAGGCACACCAACAGCAACCAGCACGGCGACTACCACGCCGCCCCCAACCAGCACGCCCACTACCACTGGCACGGCCACCACGACGCCAACCCGCACCAATACACCTACCCGTACCAGCACGCCCACCCGCACCGCCACCAACACGCCCACCGTCACGCGCACCGCCACCAACACACCCACCATCACACCCACCGCCTGCCCGCCGGTTGCCTGCACGCCCACGCGCACGTCCACACCAACGCGCACCCCGCGTCCAACGAACACCGCGACCCGCACGGCGACGCCGACGCCCACCAACACTCCCACTCACACGAGCACGCCTACGCGCACCAGCACTCCAACCAGAACGCCCACGGTCACAAGCACGCCGACGAACACCGGCACGCCCACGCGAACGGCAACGGTGACGACCACGCCCACCCGTACAGCCACCAGCACGGCCATGTCGACCAGCACGGCAACGCCAACGATCACGCCCACCTCCACCAGCACGGCAACGCCCTCGCCCACGCCAGTGCCGGCCATCTCGCTCTCGCTCCAGGCGGTGAAGCACTACGACCCGAACGCCGTGGGCGATGTGGGCCTGTTCCTGTTTGCCCGCGTCTACACCAGCGTGGGCAACCTGCCTGTGGCGGGCCGCTCGATCACGGTGCGGATCAGCTACAGCTACGGCGGTGTCACCTTTAGCGACACCGTCACACTGGGGCCAACCAACGCTCTGGGTATCGCCCGTGCGTGCCCGGCCGCCAGCTACCCCGCCGCTGCCCAGCTCACGATCAGCACCGACCCGATCAACAACGCGTCCGGCCCGCCCGGCCCTGGCCTGAGCGATGTGCAGGTGCAGAACCAGTCTCGTAACGCCACACCCGGCTTCTGCTCCTGATCTGTCGCCGCACAGCCCGGTCGCCCGCAGCATGTGAGCGACCGGGTCCTGGAGAAGCTAAGCCCGATGCAACTACACACCCACCCCAGGCGGCGCGGTCAGTCCGTCGTAGAGCTTGTGTTGCTCCTGCCACTGCTGTTCATGATGATCCTTGGGATGGTCGATTTCGCCCTGGCGTTCAACACGCACACCAAGCTGCGCAGCGCCGTCGCCGAGGGCGGCTACTGGGCGGCGCAGAACCCTGGCAATGTGGCCGGCGTGAAAGCCCAGATCCTTGCCGTGCTCCAAGATCTCGACCCGCCAATCGACGCCACGGATATCAATGTCGTTGAGTGCATCCAAGTGGACCCCACAGTGGACAAGTACGAGACGGCGATCACGGTGCGCTACGACTACCCGCTGCTGTTCGGCCTATTCAGCGCTGGCTCGACCATCGAGCTGAGCAACAGCACCACGCTGCCACAGTTCGGCGGCTGCCGTGAAACGTAGAGCGCAGAACGTAGAACGTATGCAGCAATCTGCGCCATCTGCGCCATCTGCGCCATCTGCGGATGTACATGCAGGAAAGAGGATCGTGATGTTTCGGCAAGCAATGTTCGCCCGTACGCGCGGCCAGGCAGCAGTGCTGGCGGCCCTGGCCTTTGTGCTCCTCGTGGGCGCCCTCGGGCTCGCGCTCGACGGGGCCAACGCCTTTGGCCAGCGCCGCCTGATAGGCAACGCCGCCGACGCGGCAGCCATCGCCGGCACTCGCGAGCTAGCCGCCCAGATCAGGGACCCTACGGCCTCGCCGATCAGCTTTCGGAGCAACGGCAGCACCAAGGTCAACGCCGCCGTCGCGTCATTCTTGAACACTCGCAATGATTTGCACGGCGCTACCCTGAGCTGGCAGGCGTTCTATGTGGATCGCCTCACGCCCGATGGCTCACTTGGCGCGGTGATTGATGGCGGCAAGCCACCGAGCGGCGCCGATGGCGTGCGCGTGGAGACAACCATTACCTTCCCCACTTACTTTATGAGCGCGTTCGGCCGGCGCACGCTTACGGTCAGCGGCAACGGCACGGCTGTCTTTGGGCCGCTCGGCACCGCCTTGGGCCAGGATCTTGCGCCCCTGGCACTGAGCGTCACGGGGCTGGAGACACTTAAGAGCGAGAGTGAGGTACGCCTAGACCTGAAAGGCTACATCGCCGACAATCCGCTGCTCGAGTATATCGACCCCCTCAACCCCGACGCAGGTTTCCTGCCTTACACCTTGCCCGAGGATGTCGTCACCGCTGCCGACATTAAGCACATCTCGTTCGCCGAGGTAAACGCCGACCCGGAGACAGGAGATGACTGCCTTTCGGCGACGCCGGTGGACGCGCTTACGTACTGGTGGTGCCAGGGCTCGCCGAATAAGCTGCGCATCAACCGCGAGCTGCCGGCAGGCGCGCCGAACTTCCCCATCCTGAACCCGACGATCACCTGGCGCAAGAACAACCGCAACGTGTTGGTTCTACCGGTCTACGCTGACAGCCTGCGCAACGGCGACGAGCTCTACTACCAGCTCGTCAACTTTGTGGCCGTCGAGATTGTAAGGTTCAACAGCACCGAGGGCGTGCTAACCGTGCGCCACCTGCCGAACTACGCCACAGCCGGCGCGATGGTGGGCGAAGGCAGCGGCGTGGAGACTGGCGTCTGGGCAGTAAACCTGACGCGCTAGATGGCCCCGAGCCCTTTGGACCACGAACCGCGCGAAGTGGCACGAACACCGCGAACGCGAACCTGCACGCGGGTAGCCGGG
>JAYUYB010000556.1:0-8580 GCA_043752655.1 Chloroflexota bacterium | reverse complement strand
ACGATGACGACGACGCGCCTGCGGATGAAGAGGCTGCGTAGTCTGTAAGATAGATCTGGGCGCGTGGCTGGCCTGGCCACGGACAAACGAAACCTCCTGGGATGTGGATGGGCGTAATAACCCATACACAAGCCAGGAGGCTTCGTTGTTTTAGCGGTCGGCCGAAGCTTTAGCGCATGTCGGGCGGGAGCAGCACCGTGTCGATCGCGTGGATGATGCCGTTGCCGACCTTGATGTCGGCGGTGACGACCATCGCGTCGTTGACGTAGACGGCGCCATCGCGCGTGGTGACATCAACCGTGGCACCGTTCACGGTCTCCGGCGTGCCGGAGCCACCCATGCCTACGATGTCCTCGCTGCTAACAATGCTGCCGAGCACGTGGTAGAGCAGCACCTTTTTGAGCGCCTCGGGGTCGGCTATCAGCGCATCGACGGTCTCCTTAGGCAGCTTGGCGAAGGCCTCGTCGGTGGGGGCGAAGACCGTCAGGGTAGCGGCGGGGTCCTTCAGCACCGGGCCAAGGTCGGCCAGCGTCACCAGCATCGAGAGCGTGTTGAACTGCGGGCTGGCCATCGCCGTGCCGCCGATCGTCGCTGCATCCAGCATGTCGGGCGGGATGAGCACCGTGTCGATGATATGGATCACGCCGTTGTCGGCGGGCACATCTGCCGTGGTAACTTTGGCGTCGTTCACGTAGACCGAGCCATCGATCGTGGTCACATTGACCATGGCGCCATTTGCGGTCGCGGGATTGCCCATACCGCCCATGCCGGTGATGTCGGTCGATGTCACCTTGGCCGGGAGCACATGGTATGTGAGCACCTGCGCGAGCAGCGCCGGGTCGGCCTTAAGGGCTGCGAGCGTGGCGGCGGGCAGCTTGGCGAAGGCCTCGTTGGTGGGCGCAAACACTGTGATCGGGCCGGGGCCATTGAGCACAGCGGTGAGGTCGGCGGCGATCACCAGCTCAACCAGCGTGGAGAACTGGCTGTCGGCCATGGCCACGGCGCCAACCGTGTTGGCGTCGGTCATGGCGGCCATCGCCGTGGGAGCCATGGTCGGCTCAGCCATCGCGGTGGCGGCCGGCATCACTGTGGGAATCTGTGTGGCGGCGGGGGCGCCGCAGGCGGCCAGGGCGAGCACCCCGACGACGAGCGTGTTGATCAGGACGAGAGCGGGCTTCGAACGCAGTTGAGACTTCATAAACTCTTTCTCCTTGAGCGGGGGCAAACGCGTTACGTGGCTGCGATGGAGGTCTTACGTTTACCCTCCTGTAATCTCTTACGTAGGTGATCTCGGCGAAGATCTGCATTGCGCCAGCCACTCATCACACGCTCATTTTTCTTCGGGACGCAAAATAATCTGTCGCTGCTTCTACCGGCTTTATAATGGCGCGCATGTCGCAGTCGCTCGCCCGCATCGCCATGCGCGCCGCGCAGCTCGCCCTCGCTGCAATGGCCGCGCTCTATCTCTGGTACTTCGCCGATCACGCGCGCCAGCTGCTCGCCTTTGGGTACCCGCTCGACTACGGCGAGGGCCCGCTGCTGGCCCAGGTGGAGCGCCTGCGCAGCGGCGTGCCGGTCTGGGCGCTCTACGCCAACCCACAGCTCCCGCCCGCCCTGATCGTCAACTACCCGCCGCTCTATCTGCTTGTCACCGCAGCCCTCACGCCGCTCACAGGCTCCGCGCTGATCGCCGGCAGGCTCATCTCGCTCGCGTCGGCCCTCGGCTGTGTGGCCGCCCTGATGCTGCTTGTGCGAGCGCAGTCCACCGTCCACCGCCCACCGTCCACCGTCCACCGTCTACCATCTGTCCTTCTGACTCTGCTCTTCCTCACTGTGCCGATTGTGCGCGAGTGGTCGGCGCTGATGCGAGTGGATCTGCTCGGGGTCTGCCTTGGGCTGTGGGGGCTGGTTGTGCTTGTGGGCCGCCCCAGGCTTACGCCGTGGCGGGCGGTGGGCGCGGGGCTGCTGCTGCTTGCGTGCCTCTTCACCAAACCCTCGCTGATCGCCGCGCCGGGCGCCGCCGTCGGCTGGCTGGCGTGGCGGGCCTGGCAGACGCGGGGTACGGAGCGCGCCGCCGTGATCTGGGCGGGCCTCGCCCTGGGCGCCACGCTGGCTCTGGGCGGCGGCCTGCTGTTCGGGCTGCTTCAGTGGGCGAGCGACGGCTGGTTCGCCCTGCATGTGGTGGCGGCCAACGCCAACCGGTGGGACGCCGCCCTCGCCCGTGGCTTCTGGGAGCAGCAGCTCCGCCTGCGCTGGCCCCTCGCCCTCGCCGCCCTGCTTGCTACGCTCTGGGCTGTCTTGCGCCCCATGGACGGTAGACGATGGAAGGTGGGCGATGCCACACCGACCGTCTACCGTCCACCGTCTACCGTCGAGCTCGTCCTCCCAGCGCTCTACACGCTCCTGGGTGCCGTGGGCGCCGCAGGCGTGGGCAAGGTTGGCGCCTACAGCAACTACTTTCTGGAGCTGTACGCCGGGCTGATCTGGCTCGTGGCGCTGAGCGTGCAGCGCCTGGCGCACAGCGCGCGGCCCGCGCGTAGCATGATCAGCTATGCGCTACCGACTACGCTCTACGCGCTGCTGTGCGCGTCGCTGCTCTTCTACCCGCCGCTCTGGGACGCCAACCGCCTGCGGCCCGCCGGACTGATCGAGCCGAGCCCGCCGCGCCTGGCCCTGGGGCGCTACGGGCTCTGGGCCGACGCGGCGCGCGAGCGCGAGCTGCTTGCGGCCCAGGCGCGCGTTGGCGCTGCGCTCGCCGCCGAGGTGCGGGCCGCAGGGCCAACCATCTTCACTGATATGCCGGGCATCGCTGCGGCCGCCGCCGTCGCGTCGCCGCTCCAGGCATTCGAGGCCCGCCAGCTGCTCGATCAGGGCCTGGCCGACGAGAGCGCGCTGCTGCTTGGCCTGGCCAACGGCGAGCCGCCGCTCGCCGTGATCGACTATCTGGGCAACTGGCTCACCCCCGGCGTGATCGAGATCCTCCAGCGCCGCTACGCCCACGACGGCTCCATTGGCACCTTTGATCTTTACCGCCCCGTAGACGCCGGCCCGCTCCAGCCGCTCAGCCTCAGCGTCTCAACGCCAGGCGGCCCGCTCCAGCTGGCAGGCTTGCGCCTGGCCGCGCCGCTTGGCGCCACCTACGAGCCTGGCGAGCTCCTGACACTAAACCTGAGCTGGCGCCGCGCCGACGCGCCCCCGCCGGGCGAGCTACGGGTTGTGGTGCGGCTCATCACGCCCGACGGCTACACGCTGCTGGAGAGCGAGCGCCCGCTGCTCTACGGCGTCTTTCCGCCGTCGCGCTGGCCACAGGGCGCCACCGTGCAGCACATGCAGCTGCTCACGCTGCCCGCCGAGCTGCCGGAGGGCCGCTACGCGCTCGCCGTGGGCCTGCGCGCCGACGGCCACGAGCCTGGCGCGCCACAACAGATTGCAAGCCTGGAGGTTGGGGCGCTGGGCGGCGCGCAGGCCGAGACGGGGCATTTTGTACCGGCGACGCTGCGGCGCACCTGGGCCGAGCTTGGCGGCCTGGAGCGGGCAGGCCTGCCGCTTACGCCCGCCGTCCCCTTTGCATGGGGACGCCTCCAGTGCTTCGAGCTGCTCTGCCTGGAGTTGCGTGCGGGCCAGGTGCGCCAGCGCCCGCTCGGCAGCACGCTCTTCCTCGCCGAGACCACGCGCGGCAGCGGCTGCGTGGCAGGCACTCCAATGCCCAGCGGCATCTGCCCAGGCTTCGCAGAGGCCGCGCTCCGCTTCGCCGAGCTGGGCGCGCCGATCAGCGGGGAGCTTGTGCGCAACGGCTGGCTAGTGCAGTGGACCGAGCAGGCTCGGCTGGAGCGCCCGCCAGAGGGCGGCGCACCTGGCCTGGGGCGGCTTGGCGACGAGAGCCTGCGGCTCCCGCCAGGCACGCCCTACCGCTGGCCGTAATTGGAGGGGACAGAGGACAGGGAACAGAGAACAGGGCGCCGGGCAGCGGGCCGACACAGGTGAGTGCCGCTTCATACCCTGTCCCCTGTCGCCTGTCCCCTGTTCCCTCAGATCACGGGGCCTTGTTCTCGCACAGAAAGAACGCACCGCGCTCAGAGGCGTGGTAGTTGTACTGCTGGCCGCTCGCGGCGAGCACAAGCTTGAAGCCGGGAGTGATCACCTGCGGGTACATCGTGTCTGGCTTCGGACAGCCGACGGCGCCGTCGGGCCACTCCACAGCCTCGGCGCTTACCACCGTGATCGCGGTGGCGGCCACGCCTGCGCGCTGCACGAGATCCGCCACGGCGACGGCGGCGAGCTCAACCGGAACTTCGCCGAAGGCCATCCCGGCGGGCGGGCTGGGCACCGCAGCAGGGGCGCCTGTGTCAGGAACGGCGGTGACGCTAAGCGGCGGCCGAGTGGGCGCGGGCATAGCGGTGGAGGCGGGCGCTTCACCAAGGGGCGCGGGGTAGGCCGTGGGTGCCGTGGGTGCCGTGGCAGGCGCAGGGTAGGCCGTGGGCGCACCTGGCGCCACGGAGTCGGTGGGCGCAGCGGCGCCGGGGACTTGCGGGGACGCACCGCAGCCTGCGAGGGCAAGCAGCAGGGCAAGCAGCGGTCCCATAGCCCGCGTTCGCGGCAAAAGCGTGCGCGTCTTCAACATCGGTTTCTTCCTCCAATAGCCTTGGTCGCTACAGTGCTTCAACGCTGCGCGGCAGGACTCGGTTCCCAAAGCGCTATGCTATACTGTAAACCACTATGTTGCAAATCTGTGGGGTAACAATGATCGCCCTCGCAGCGTCATATCCAGGGTACCAGTTTTGTACAATAGCAGGGTACCGACTGAAAGGAGCGACTCCATGAGCCAGCCCGAGGATCAGCAGGACCAGTCGCAGCAGAGCCAGCCGCCCCAAGTCGATCTCGGCACGGAGCTGCGCGAGCTCGGCCAGCAGATCGAGCAGGCCGTCCGCAGCGCCCTTGAGAGCGACCGGGCCAAGCAGATGCAGGCCGACATTTCCGCCGGCATGAAGGAGATCGGCGCGCAGCTCCAGACAACGGTGAAGGCCATCCAGGAGAACCCGCAGGTGCAGCAGCTGGTGCAGCGCGGCGAGCAGGCCGTCGGCCAGGCTGTCGGCCAGGCCCAGCAGAGCAAGGTCGCCCAGGATTTCCAGGAGACGCTCATCCGCGGCGTCGCCCTGCTCAATGAGCAGCTCGCCAACTTTGTCACGCGGCTGCACCAGTCGGAGGGCAGCGCCCCGCCCGCCGCCGACGAGAGCCCCACCACGGGCGAGACGACGCGCCTGGACCCCGACCAGAAGTAGCTTAGTGCCATGAGGCGGGCAGCGGAGCGCAGCAGCGTCTTTGACTGCCTGCCTTTGGTTTGTAACACCTATGTGCGGACGATTTACGCTAGCCACACCGGCAGATCAGATTGCCGCCCAGTTTCAGCTCGTAGAGGCGCCCGAGCTAGCGCCGCGCTACAACATCGCCCCCACCCAGCAGGTAGCGGCGGTGCGGGCCAGCGATTCCGGCCGCGAGCTTGTGCTGCTCCGCTGGGGCCTGGTGCCCACCTGGGCCAAGGATCTCTCCATGGGCGCCAAGCTGATCAACGCACGCGCGGAGACGGCTGCCGAGAAGCCATCCTTCCGCAGCGCCATGCGCCAGCGCCGCTGCATCATCCCCGCCGACGGTTTCTATGAGTGGCAGGCCCAGGCAGGCGGCAAGCAGCCTTTCTACATTCGGCTGGCCGACGGCGGCAGCTTCGGGCTGGCCGGGCTCTGGGAGAACTGGAAGAGCCCCGAGGGGGCCTGGATCGCGACCTGCACCATCCTCACCACTGCGGCCAACGCTCTCATGCAGCCGCTCCACGACCGCATGCCGGTGATCCTCCCGCCCGAAGCATACGCGCTCTGGCTCGACCCCGCGCTGCACGACCCCGCCCCACTGCAGGCGCTGCTTGGCCCCTACCCGGCCAACCTGATGGTTGCCGCCCCCGTGAGCAAGGCCGTCAATAAGGTTGCCAACGACGACCCGAGCCTGGTGCTGAGCGCGTAGTTGGTCGTCCGAACTAGTGCGCGTTCGCAGAACTCCCGGTCGGGTTTGAACCACGAGGCCCACGAAGCGGAAACAGCAGCAGGGCGGCCCTCGTGGCCTTCGTGCGCTTCGTATTTACCTGTAGCGGATTTCCAGAAGCCTGCACTAGCTACGGCTTTGAGCTTTTCGCAGCGGGCGGGGCACCACCGGGGGCGGAGCGGCCCGGCAGGCGCAGCCCGAAGAGCCCCTTGCGGGCCTGCTCGCCCTGAGCCTTTGCGGCGTCGGTGATGGCCACGGCGCGCTCGCGGCCAAGGCGCATGGCCTCCGCTGTGATCTGGCGCAGCCGATCCTGCGAGAGCAGCTCGCTGTCGGAGAACCAGCGCCATGCCGCCATGCCGGTGGCGTAGGTGCCGGCGTAGGCCACAGCCACCTTCGGGACCACCCCCCACACCGGCACCAGGCCGATCAGCGAGCGCGCGATCTGCCGCCAGAAGAAGCCGCCGCCCACCACCGGGCCAACTTCGCGTAGCCGATCCTTGAAGTCCGCTGGCGCGCCGTAGCCCAGAGCCATGCGGTAGACCATCAGGGCCTGGTTTTTGGTGAGCACAATCATATCAGCGGCAAAAAACGGCACCGCCAGGATGGGGATCTGCTGCGGCAGCGCGGAGACCGTGGCAAACGAGGCGTTGGCGAACGAGACCGCGCCGATTAGGTCACGCGTGTAGTTCTCGCGCAGCCCCGGCAGGCGCCGCACCGCCGCCAGATGCAGCTCGCCGGGCAGGCGCGCAAGCATGGCCGTCGCTACAGAGCTGGCGGCCTCGGCGCCGATGAGGTCGGCCACAACGACGATCTGCGCGTGGGCGAACTCCGGGCGCGGCGGGCCAAGCTCGCCGGGCGTGGCGACCCCGCTGATCACAATCACGGTTGGGACGGCGAGGGCGGCGAGGCGACCGAGCGGCGCTGTGAGCGACGTGGGTAGCGGCCTGCGGCCATCGAGCAGGATCAGCAGTAGATCGGCGCGACGCAGCTCATCGTCGGGGCCGGGGGCTGTGAGTGGACGGTGGAGCAGCGGATCAGCACCGGAGGCGCCGTAGCGGTTGCGTCCGAGCGTGCGCAGCAGCGCGGCGGCCTGCTCGAAAAGCCCGCGCTCGGCAAGACAGATGATCGTTACGGAGCGCTCCGACTCCTCGCGGATCGCGGAGACATCGAGCTCGCGCAGGGTGCTGAGCGCAGCGCCCATCTCGTTCCAGCCCGGCATTGTGGCACTCCTTCCAGCCCGCACTTCGCCCCGCAGATTATAGCATAGGCTGCTCTGCAAGGGCCGGGCCATGGGCACAAGCGCTGCGCCACAAGATCGGAGTATGCTATAATAGAGTAAGGGTGCCGGGTTGTGTAATGGTAGCACGACGGACTTTGAATCCGTCTGTCCAGGTTCGAATCCTGGCCCGGCAGCCACTCTGTCATAGGGCTAGACCCCTGAGACAGGGCGCTGCGCACAACGCTTGTCGTTCACGATCCACACGCTTGCCGTCGTGTCGGCGGCCATGTTTGCAGTGGAGCAGCGCTTCACTGCTTTTTACTGTCAGCACTGGGGAACGCCAGCGATGGACGGTCGCCTGCTTGTCTTCAGCGGTAGCGCTAACCCTGAGCTTGCCAAAGAGATCGCCACCTGTCTGCGCATGACTGTGGGCAAGGCGCTTGTGGGCGAGTTCAAGAACGGCGAGACGCGGATCAAAATCCACGACAATGTACGCGGCTGCGATGTGTTCGTGATCCAGCCCACCTGCTCGCCGGTCGACCATCACCTGATGGAACTGCTGCTGTTGATCGACGCGCTGCGGCGCGCCTCGGCCACCCGCGTCACTGCGGTGATCCCGTACTACGGCTACGCCAAGCAGGAGAAGAAAACCGCCGGCCGCGAGCCGATCTCGGCCAAGCTGGTGGCAAATCTGATCCGCACCGCCGGCGCGAACCGCGTGCTCACCATGGATCTGCACGCGCCCGCCATCGAGGGCTTCTTCGATATCCCGGTGGATCATCTTCAGGCCGGGCCGCTGCTCTCGGACTACATCCACAGCCTGAACCTGCCGAACCCGGTGGTGGTCTCGCCCGACGCAGGCGGTGTAGGGCGGGCGAACCGTTTCCGCGAGCGCATTGGCGCGGGGCTTGCAATTATCGCCAAGCAGCGCCCTGAGCCGGACATCGCCGAGGTGCTGGAGATGGTCGGCGAGGTGGACGGGAAGACGGCCATTATTGTAGATGATATGATCTCCACTGGCGGGACGCTCGTCGAGGCGGCCCAGGCGCTCATTGAGCGCGGCGCGCAGAAGGTCTACGCCTGCGCCACCCACGGCATCTTCGCCGCCGACGCCCTGGCGATCATCGCGCGCTCCGAGCTTGTGGAAACGATCGCTACCAACACGATCCCGCAGCGCGCATCCGGCACCGAGGCCCGCGTACGCACCATTAGCGTTGCGCCGCTCTTCGCCGAGGCGATTATGCGCATCCACAAAGATCTGTCGCTGAGCGCGCTTTTTTCTTAACTTGAGGAGTGACCACTTGCTGGAGGACCCTGAACCTATTGTTGCG